>MHFY01000015.1:26949-27794 GCA_001805375.1 Omnitrophica WOR_2 bacterium GWA2_47_8
GAGAATTTTGAACAGCGGTTGGCAAAGATCGAGGCCGACCTCCAGCGGATCGACGGAATTTTTAAAGCAGGGTTTGCCGCGCCATTGGGGGGAGAACAGGAAGATTACTCAAAGATTTATGATATTCCTGTTGCCTATACGCCTATTATTGGTAAAAAAGATGCCCCGATTACAATTGTTGAATTTGTCGATTTTGAATGCCCCTTTTGCGCGCGCTATTACAGCGCCCTGCCGGATTTGGTCAAACAATTTCCGGATAAAGTGAATTACATGATCAAAAATTTTCCCTTAACCTTTCAGGGGCAAGCCGTGCCGGCCGCTAAAGCGGCTTTTGCCGCCGGAGAGCAGGGGAAATACGCGGAAATGGTCCAGGCCATATTTGACCACAGGAAAGAATTAAGCGCCGAGAAATATATTAAGTTAACTCAAGAGTTAGGCCTAGATGTTGATAAATTTAAACAGGATTTAATAGAAAAAGATAAAATTTACGATGAATATATCAAGGCTGATCTGCTGTTGGGAACAAAACTCGGCGTTAAAGGCACCCCGACTTTTTTTCTCAATGGAAAAAGAACCTCCGCGCGTGACCTGCCGAGTTTTATGCGGGAAATTACAGTCATACTCGATGAGACCGTGAAAAAATAGGAAAAAGGGGATAGCCTGCTTTTTGCAATATTCATTTTTTGAAAGGGCCGTCCGCCTTAGGCGGACGGCCCTTGAGCGTTCCACCTCCGCGCGTCCCTCCCCGCCAAAGTCGCGGCGCAATTCAAAAGCTTTGCCTGAAACCGTTTTCTCCGAGGCTTTTCGCGGGCTTGTTTTTGTATTATTAGAGTATATACTTATTA
>MHFY01000015.1:27836-31679 GCA_001805375.1 Omnitrophica WOR_2 bacterium GWA2_47_8
ATTGTGATCGCTTTGCTGATCGCCGATTCGGCCTCTGCCCTAACAGTACAATTCGTTAATAAAAGGCTTGTGGTCAATAATCAGCCGTTTTTGGTCAAAGGCGTCGACGAGTCTATATATCCTATTTCAGCATTTCCTACCGAGTTTGGGGCTTGTTGGCACGACCCAGCGCAGCCCAGTGGATTTTATTGCCCGCCGCCGTCGGCAAGGATCGAAAGCCCAAATGACATCGATTTTCTGGTTCAAACGGCAATGGGGTGGACGGCTGCGTTGAGTGCCAATACTTACCGGACCTTTGGAAAGATCGCAGCCCGGCCTTCACCGATGCTGAGCAGGGCCAATCAATTCGGCGTAAAGGTGATCATGGGATACTGGATCAATTACAATATTGATTTTACCTTTCCGGGCACTGGCGGCCAGGCTGCCCGGCAACAGTTGATCAACGATTTTGTGAATTATATAACCTGGCTGAGGGGGGATCCAAATTACAGTGCGGTTCTGGCGCACGGGTTGTCCAACGAAAACAATCAGCATTGGTGCGAGTGGGCCAACCAGCCGCATGTCTGCGTCCAGTGCGATCCGAACGCGCAGGCCGCCGGTTTTTATGATCTCGTCAATAATATGGCGCAACTGGCTAAGCAGGGGGACCCGGATCCGCGGCCGATCATTGTGGTCAGTGCCGAGCTAGGCGACATTGGCAATGCCACGCGTCATGCGGATGATGCCAGTTTACCCCACATTGACGGGTGGGGGGTGAACGCTTATCGGGGGAACAGCTTCGGAAACCTTTTTACCGATTACGCGGCGAGGACGCAAAAAGGGGTCATTATCACTGAATTCGGGATGGACGTCTGGGACAGTAGGCCGACTGCCGCATCTACGGTCGGCGGAAAAGATGAAGCCACTCAATCGGCTTATGTGGTCAGCCTTTGGGATGAGATCAAGGCTGAATATCTAAGGATCGGCGGTGTCACGGCAGGCGGGACCGTGTTTCAACTGGCCGATACCTGGTGGGGCGTCAACGGGCCGTGGACGATCGGCGTCACCCAGCATAACCCCGGAGGCTGGAGCGGCGGGTTTCCGGACGGTATACTCGATGATGAATTCTTAGGCCTTTTCGAACGCCGCCCTGGGGCCTTTAAATTTCAGGATGATCTGTACCCTCGCCAATCTGCCTTTTCCATCCGGCAACGCTTCAGCCAGCCGTAAAAATTCTTAGTTGATAAGATTTGCCTTAAGAAATCAAGGCAATTTTTTTGTGTTTTTTATGGTTATGTAAACTAACTATATTTATTAGAATAAATTTACATTTTGATTAGGTTATGGTATTCTTTAAGTGAGCTCAAAAAAGGAGTGTTATGAAGGCTATCGTTCCTAAGAAATCTAAGAACTTTGAAGTCACGATCGACCCCGAAGAAGCTGTATTTGTTATCAGCATCGCCGCGGAGATGGTGGATATCCCGATTTGGACGCTGAGGAAGCTTGATGAGATGGGGATCGTGCAGCCGAAACGCATCGGGAAAAAGACCCGCTGTTATTCTCATTCACAGTTAAGGGTCCTGAAGTATGTTCATTATTTAATGGAAGAAAAGGGCGTTAATATCAGCGGGATTAAGGTGATCATGGAGATAGAGTTAAAAGGATTGTAATTTTAAAAATTTTTGTTTAAAATTTAGCAGTCAACCGTCTTTATTGCTAATAAGGCCGTCCGCTTAAAGCGGACGAGCCTCGTCATTCCTCGGAAGAATGTGGAAACTGACGGGAGAGAAATATGTTACGGCTTGAAAAATTTACTCCAAAAAGCCAAGAGTCCATTCAAAACGCTTTAAGCCTTGCCCAGGAACTGTCGCATCAGGAGATCGCGGCCGACCATCTGACCTACTCGATCCTCAAGGACAGCGAAGGCATTGTGCCGGCGATCCTAGAAAAATCAGGCGTTTCCATCAGCGCCTTATTAGAGAAGGTCGAAGCGGAACTAAAACGTAAGCCCGAAGTAGAAGGCGGCGCGCCCCCGCACCTGGCCAATCATCTCAACACCATTCTTTCTCAGGCGCAAACTATTGCTTCCGGCATGAAGGATGAATATGTTACGCAAGAGCATATTTTATTGGCGCTCTTTAAGGACCAAAATAATATTCTGAGCAAAGAACTGCGCTGGCAAGGCATAAAAGAAGAAGGCATATTAAATATTCTAAAACAGATACGCGGAGGACAAAAAGTGAGCGACCCTAACCCTGAAGATAAATATCAAGCCCTGGAAAAATATGGAAAGGACCTGACCGACCTGGCCAGCCGGGGAAAATTGGACCCGGTGATCGGCCGTGACGAAGAGATCCGCCGGGTCATTCAGGTCTTGTCGCGCCGGACAAAGAACAATCCGGTCTTGATCGGCGAACCGGGTGTCGGTAAGACCGCCATTGTCGAGGGATTGGCGCAAAGGATTTATTCCGAAGATGTTCCCGAAGGGCTCAAAAATAAAAAGGTCGTGGCCTTGGATATGGGCGCTTTGGTCGCGGGCACAAAATTCCGCGGAGAGTTTGAAGACCGTTTAAAGGCTATCCTTAAAGAGATCGAATCCAAACAGGGGGAGATCATCCTTTTTATCGATGAGCTGCACACCATCGTGGGCGCGGGAAAAGCGGAAGGCTCCATGGACGCTTCCAATATGTTAAAACCGGCCCTCGCCCGCGGGATGCTACGCTGCATCGGCGCCACTACTTTGGATGAATACCGCAAACATATTGAAAAGGATGCGGCGTTGGAGCGGCGTTTTCAACCCGTCATGGTCAATGAACCGACGGTCGAAGACACGATCGCTATTTTAAGAGGGCTCAAAGAACGTTATGAGGTGCATCACGGCGTGCGGATCACGGATTCGGCAATCATCGCCGCGGCTATGATGTCGCACCGCTATATCACTGACAGATTTTTGCCGGATAAGGCGATCGATCTCATTGATGAGTCGGCTTCGCGTCTGCGCATCGAGATCGACAGCATGCCGCAGGAATTGGATATCATTGAACGGCGTATTAGACAGCTTGAGATCGAACGCCAGGCCTTGAAGAAGGAAAAAGACGAAGCCTCTCAAGCGCGTTTAAAAAAATTGGAAAATGAATTGAGCCAGCTGAAAGAGGAGAGTAAGAAACTGCGCCTGCGCTGGCAAAGTGAAAAAGAGATCATTGATAAGATCCGTAAGATCAAAGTGGAGGTTGAAAAGAAAAGGCTGGAAGAAGTTAAATTCGAAAAAGAAGGAAACCTCGATAAAGTGGCGGAGATCCGTTACGGTATTTTGATCAATTTGGAAAAAGAGCTGAAAGAGCAGAACGCGAAATTATCAAAACTGCAGACGCAGGGGGCCTTATTAAAGGAAGAGGTCGATGATCAGGACATCGCGGAGATCGTTTCCAAATGGACGAAGATCCCTGTTTCAAAATTGATGGAGGGGGAAACGCAGAAGCTTGTCCATGTCGAAGATAGCCTGAAAAAACGGGTCATCGGGCAGGATGAGGCGATCGACCTTGTGTCGGCGGCGATCCGTCGATCGCGTACAGGTTTAGGCGATCCCAACCGCCCGATCGGGTCCTTTATTTTTGTCGGCCCTACCGGTGTCGGTAAGACCGAATTGGCCAAGTCCCTGGCCTGGTTCTTATTCGATGACGAGAACGCGATGGTCCGCATTGACATGAGTGAATATATGGAAAAGCACAGCGTGGCGCGTTTGATCGGTGCTCCGCCGGGGTATGTCGGTTATGAAGAAGGCGGGCAATTGACCGAGGCGGTGCGGCGGCGGCCTTTCGCGGTCATTCTTTTTGATGAGATCGAAAAGGCGCACACGGATGTCTT
>MHFY01000015.1:31736-31931 GCA_001805375.1 Omnitrophica WOR_2 bacterium GWA2_47_8
CCCGGAATTCTTGAACCGTGTGGATGAGATCATTATCTTTAACCGTCTTACGAAAGAAGATGTCCGCAGGATCGTGGATGTCCAATTGAATATCTTGCAGGAAAGGCTGAAGGATAAGAATATCACGCTGGAAGTTTCAGCGAAGGCCAAGGATCTTCTCTCTGAGCATGGATACGATCCGGTCTACGGCGCGCG
>MHFY01000015.1:31995-33498 GCA_001805375.1 Omnitrophica WOR_2 bacterium GWA2_47_8
GAGATCAAGGAAAAAGACCGCGTGAAAGCGGATACTGGAAAAAACGGCGAACTTTCTTTCACTACGAAATAAAATGGTATAATAGTTCACTCGCCAACTTATAGTGAACAGGAGTTGGCGAGCGAACCATCCCTGCTGCCTGTCGTTCGGCAGGGATCACCTTAAAAGGAAGATATAAACGTGAAATGGGCTGTGGCCGTTATCGTTGTCTTGGTTCTGATCATCATTGTGCTTGCCTCGATGGGCCGGCAGATGCAGAAACCTAAAACACGGCAGGAATACTTGGAGGAATTGGCTGACTTTCTGGAAGGCCAATTAGATGCGATGACGGAGTATCCGGATTCGTTCCGCATCAGCTTTAAGTTTGAAAATAGGGATTTTGAATTCCAGGACCTCCGGCAGGAAGGTTTTAATGTCGTCACGTATAAAGGTTACTTAAGGACCAAGACCAAAGGCAGCCTGACCATTAATTTTACCGAAAAACCACGAGGCGCTGTTCGTTCTCAAATAGTGCTAGCATCGGATATCCCGACTCAGAAAGTCGAAGGTTTAGTGGTCCCTAAGAAGCTGGATAAGTTTAATATTTTTGCCAATGATGTCTTTATCGCGAATGCCTTGTTCGGTAATGAAGCGGCTTTGAGCGTTCTGACAAAATTGCGGTATCAAGACGACCGCGGTCATCCGATCATGCCTTTGATGATCAGGGACGGTTGGATCTCTTTGGAATTTACGCCTTTGATCACAGTCAAACCTAACTTGTCGGATCTGCGGGACAATGTGACCTTAAGTGATCACTATGCCGCGGGCCTGCTGTTACTGGCGGATTTCATCGATAGAAAAGAAGATGAAAAACAAAAATAGTTCACGTAAATAAAGGAGTGATTCTTGAAAAAAAGAAATAAAGGCGTCAAAGTCATTGGCTGTTGGATGGTTTTGGTCAGTCTTTCCGGGATTTATAATTACGTTTTCAGCCATTTGCCGTTAGCGCTGGATAAATTAAAATTGGACATTCCAACGGTAGAAACAGCCTTTTATGTTTTGGTTTTTATGGCGTCGTTGGGCCTTTTTTTCAATAAGGAATGGGCGCGGAAGATCTCGGCCCTGTTGTTCTTTGTATATTCTTTGTGGTCGATCTATGTTGTTTATTTTATCACAGGCCCTTCTTTAAAATTTTTGATCGTAGAGTATAGTGAAGCCTTCGCGGTATCGGAGGTTATATTAAAGACAACGCTAGCCACTATCTTGATCACTTATGTCTTCTGGCCGATCTTTGTCGTTTTGTTCTTAACCCATCCGCGGGTTAAAAAGCTTTTTGACCCCAACGCCGAGGAAGAGGGTTAACCGCGTTAGAGAAAGCCGCCAATTTTAATCAGCGGTCAGTCCCATTTAAAGCCGACGGTGGTATAAAGCCATCGTCAGCGCAAACTGTCAGAGAACGAAGTTCTCTAACGGGGTTAACCGCGCACGCCAAGGGTAAAATCTGAAGTTGACAAAAAAGTAACG
>MHFY01000015.1:33509-36999 GCA_001805375.1 Omnitrophica WOR_2 bacterium GWA2_47_8
TAGCGGCTTAGCAGTCAGGAGCTTAGAGTGCTAAAATTGAATAAATTTTTCGGAGAAAAAAATGGCGGCAAAAGGAAGTGATTTCCAAGTACGCAAAGACTTGATCCTGGAAATTGTGGTTGACCGTTATGTCAAAACGATCATGCCGGTCAGCTCTGCCTACATCGCTGAACAGTGCCGTTTGGACTTAAGCCCCGCGACCATCCGTAATATTTTGGCGGAATTGGAAGAACAGGGCTATTTGATGCATCCGCATACCTCAGCCGGGCGGATGCCGACACAGCGAGGGTACAGATATTATGTCGATCATTTGATCGATGAGATCCAGCTGTTAAATGACGAAAAACAATTGATCGAAATGGAATATCAGCGGCAGGTCCTGGAATTAGAAGGTCTGCTTGAAAAAACATCGGAATTCATCTCGAACCTTACGCATTACACCAGCATCATTTCTATCGATGGGTTGGATCATAAATTGATCTATAAAGGGGCCAGCAATATCGTGGCTTATCCGGACGGCAGCAATATCGATAAGATCAGGGATATTTTGCTGGCGCTGGAGGAAAAAGAAAGTATTTTGGAGATCATCAACCGGAGTTTAGGGAAGAAGATCGAAATTTATATCGGGCAGGAGTTGGAATGTTCCGAGATCAACGATTGCTCCATGGTCATTTCGAGCTATCGTTCGGATAAAGGCTTAAGCGGCCGGTTGGCCGTCTTAGGGCCTACCCGCATGGATTATAAAAGGGTCATTTCCGCGCTGGATTATTTTTCCGAATTAATGAGTAAAATTATATAAGGATGTTGTTCAAAAGAAAGTCCTCGTCCATGGACAAAACAAAAGAAACCCATAAGGCCAAGGCAGAAAAAGAGCAAGAAAAAGAGAGCGTGCCTTCTGCTGAACCAAAAGGCCACGAGGATCCAAAACTTCAGAATGAGGCCCAGGAGTATAAAGATAAATATCTTCGGCTTTACGCGGAGTTTGAGAACGCCCGCCGGCGCATGGAGCGGGACAAACAGGAATTTGTTAAGTACGCCAATCAAGAGCTCATCAGTGAATTTTTAGGTGTTTTTGATAATTTAGAACGTTCCGTTGAAGCTGCCAAAACGAAACACCAGGATTATGATGCCTTCTTGAAAGGCACAGAGATGGTGATGGCGCAAGTCTATGAATTGTTGAAGAAAAATGATGTTCGGCCCATCGATGCTGTTGGTAAACCTTTTGACCCGCATTCTCATGAGGCTTTGCTTCAGGAAGAGACGGACAAATTTTCAGACGGTGTTGTTATGGAAGAATTTCAAAAAGGTTATATGCTGGGAGATAAAGTCGTACGGACCGCCAAAGTAAAAGTAGCTAAACAAAAAATTAATTAGCTTTCAGGCATCAGGTATCAGGCATCAGTTAGCGTTAAAGCTTAATGCTGATAAGCAGCTGAAAGCCGAAGCCTGATTGCTGACAGCTATAAGGAGGATTAGAAAATGGCAAAAGCAATTGGTATTGATCTAGGGACTTCAAATTCGGCCGCGGCCGTTATGGAAGCAGGGCGTCCTGTTATTATCCCGTCCGCAGAAGGGGCGGGTGTCGCTTCAGGAAAGGCATTTCCTTCTTTTGTGGCATTCACTAAAGACAGCCAGATCTTGGTGGGAGAACCGGCTCGTCGGCAAGCGCCGATCAATTCGGAAGGGACCGTTTATGCCGCAAAGCGCAAAATGGGCACGGACCATAAATTCAAGGTCTTTGGTAAAGACTATACGCCTCAGCAGATCAGCGCTTTTATCCTACAGAAGATAAAAGCTGATGCTGAAAAATATTTAGGTGAACCTGTGCGCGAAGTTGTTATCACGGTCCCGGCTTATTTTAATGACAATCAGCGGCAAGCCACCAAAGACGCGGGTGAGATCGCCGGTTTAAAAGTTTTGCGTATCATTAATGAACCGACGGCTGCGTGTTTGGCTTATGGTCTGGATAAGGCAGGGAAAGAGCAGAAGATCATGGTCTTTGACTTAGGCGGGGGTACGCTGGATATCACGATCCTGGAAATGGGTTGGGATGAAGAAAGCAAGGCCGCTACCTTCGAGGTTTTGTCCACCAGCGGCGACACCCAATTGGGCGGGACCGACATGGATAATGCCTTGATTGATCATATCATCAAGGAATTCAAGAAAGAATCCGGCGTTGATCTGAAAAATGACAAGATGGCTTTTCAGCGCTTAAGAGAAGCAGCTGAAAAAGCAAAGGTCGAACTTTCCAGCACCGTTGAAACAGACATTAATCTTCCCTTTATTACGGCGGATGCCAACGGGCCGAAGCATTTGACTTTAAAGATCACCCGCGCCAAGTTGGAAGAATTGATCTCCCCGATCGTCGACCGGTGCCGTGCTCCGGTGACACAGGCGATGAGGGACGCTTCAGCCAAATTAGGGGGAAATATCAATGTCGACCGTATCATTCTGGTCGGCGGCCCGACCCGTATGCCCATTGTCCAGCAGTTCGTGGAAAGAGAAGTGGGCAAAAAGATCGAACGCGGCATTGATCCCATGGAATGCGTGGCCTTAGGCGCCGCGATCCAAGCCGGTATCATCAAAGGCGAGGCCAAAGAGGTTCTGTTATTGGACGTCACGCCGCTTTCGTTAGGGATCGAGACGCTGGGAGGAGTATTTACAAAATTGATCGAGCGCAACACAACGATCCCCACTCGCAAGAGCCAGGTTTTTTCGACGGCAGAAGATAATCAGCCGGCGGTAACGATCAAAGTCCTGCAGGGCGAACGCCAAATGGCCAGCGGGAACACCGAATTGGGGCAATTCAATTTGGAGGGGATCCCGCCTGCTCCGCGCGGCCTTCCGCAGATCGAAGTGACTTTTGATATCGATGCGAACGGTATTGTCCATGTTTCCGCTAAGGATAAAGGGACAGGCAAAGAGCAGTCCATCAAGATCACCGCGCCGACGAAGTTAAGTCCGCAGGAGATCGATAAGATGGTCAAAGAAGCGGAAAAATACGCTGAAGAAGATAAGAAAAAGAAAGAGGAAGCGGAAATCTTGAATAACGCCAACAGCCTTGTTTACGCGACAGAAAAATCCGTGAAGGATTACGGCGATAAAGTTTCTGCCTCTGATAAAGCCAATATTGAAAAAGAATTGAACAATTTAAAAGAAGCGATCAAGGCAAAAGACAAAGATAGAATTAAACAGGCCACGGAGTCCTTACAGAAGGTCAGCCATAAATTAGCCGAAGAAATTTATAAGGCATCAGCGTCACAGCAGGCTGCCGGCGCAGGAGCGGGCGCAGCTGGCGGTGATGGATCTTTCCAACAATCTTCCGGAGAGGCCGACCAAGGTCAATCCCGCGGAAAACCTTCTGGTAAAGATGAGGATATCATCGACGCCGATTTTAAGGCGGAGGATGGGAAGAAATAAATCAGCGGTAAGGGGTAAGAGGTAAGGGATAAGAGAAAATCATTTATGCTTACCCCTTAGCCCTTACCCC
>MHFY01000015.1:37010-43767 GCA_001805375.1 Omnitrophica WOR_2 bacterium GWA2_47_8
GCAGGCCATAAAAAAGAAATACCGTTCTTTGGCGCTCAAACACCATCCTGACCGTGTTCCGGAGGAACAAAAAAAGGAAGCGGAAGAAAAGTTCAAAGAACTTTCGGAAGCTTATGGTGTCTTGTCCGACCCGCAAAAACGGCAGATGTATGATCAATACGGCCATTCCGGGATCGACCAACGCTATACGGCGGAAGACATTTTTAAAGGAGCGGATTTCAGCGGGATCTTTGAGGAGATGGGACTGGGAGATATCCTGGGCCGCGTTTTCGGCGATGCCGGTTTCGATATTTTTGAAGGAGGCGGCCGTGCTTCGGGCGGCCGGGGAGGCCGGGCCCGGCGGGGGCACGATATTCAGTATGAAGTCGAGATCTCTTTGGAAGAAGCTTTTTCCGGGATAAAAAAGACGATCAATGTCCCGCGTTATAATTTTTGCCCCACTTGCCAGGGGTCAGGAGCCAAACCCGGAACATCGCCCAAAACATGCCCAACCTGCAAGGGGCAGGGACAGACGATGATGTCCAGCGGTTTTTTCAGGATGGCGCAGACCTGTTCTTCCTGCCGGGGGGAGGGAAAGATCATCAGTGACCCTTGTTCCAAATGCCACGGCCAGGGTTTGGTCCGGGAGACGAGAAATTTGGAAGTGACGATACCGCCGGGTGTGGACAGCGATTCCCGTTTAAGGATCAGAGAAGAAGGAGAGATCGGTAAAGGTGGACGGGGTGATCTGTATATCTTTATTAATGTCCGGCCGCATTCTCTTTTTCAAAGGCATGGGAAGGACCTTCAAACAGAACTGCCGGTCAGTTTTGTCGTGGCGGCGTTAGGGGGAGAGATCGCGGTTTCCGCGATCAACGAAAAAATAACGATGAAGATCCCCGCCGGCACGCAAAGCGGGAGGGTTTTTCGTTTAAGGGGCAAGGGGATGTCTGACCTGCATGGCGGATCACCGGGAGATCTATATATTAAAGTTATGGTCCAGGTCCCGATCAGCGTGACGCCTGAACAGAGAAAGCTTTTGGAAGAATATGCCCGCATCAGCGGCGAAACAATAAAATCAGAATCGTTCGGTGAGAAGGTGAAGAAGGTGTTTAAATAACGTATAACGTGAAGCGTGAATCGTCGCTTCACGAACGACGCTTCACGAGCGACGAAATGGAGATAAAACCATGCCAACGTATCAGTATGAATGCGACAGCTGTAACTACAGTTTTGAGGCGTACCAGTCCATTACGGAGAGTAAATTAAAGAAATGCCCTAAATGCGGTAAAAATAAATTACATCGTCTTATCGGGACCGGCGGAGGTATTATCTTTAAAGGAAGCGGTTTTTACGAGACCGATTACAAAAAGAAAACTACAGCGTCTTCTCCCAGTAATCCTTCCAGTAAAGAAACCAAAAAGACTGCGGCAGCGGCTAAAACAGGGTGCGCGACCAATTGCGGGTGCGTGAAGCACGGTTGATCCGATCGATGAATTTATCAAAATTCCTTAGATTTTGGTTTCCTGTTGTTGCATATTCTGCTATCATTTTCTATGTCTCAGGGCTGCCAAATTTGCAGGCCCCGTCCATTTTTCCATCGGATAAGGCATATCATTTCTTAGAATATCTGTTCTTTGGTGCTTTAGTAGCGCGCGCTCTTAAGGCCAGTTGGCCGGATCTACCGCAGATCACGTGGGCCGCAGCTACTTTCATGGCCAGTTTTTTGTATGGGCTCAGCGATGAGACCCATCAGATCTTTGTTGAAGGCCGCGTTTTTGATCTGGACGATCTGGCCTTTGATGTTTTGGGCGGCTTGACAGGATGGATCTTATATTTTATATTTTATCGCTATTTCGTAGGAAAATTCGTAGGAAAAACTGTAAAGGATTAAAAGGAGCGTATGGCACAAATTAGGCCGTTTAAGGCAGTTCATTATAATAAAGAGAAGGTCAAAGACATCTCCAAGGTCGTCTGCCCGCCGTATGATGTCATCTCTAAAGAGCAGCAATTGAGATTCCACAGCCTCAGCCCGCAGAATTTTATCCATATCCTTTTAGGCCGGGAAAAACCTAAGGACGATGAAAACGACAATAAATATACCCGCGCCAAACAAATTTACGAGGAATGGCTAAAAACGCAAATCTTGGTCGAAGATCAGAAGCCCTGTATTTATTATTATAAGCAGGAATATAAAATTTTAGGACAGCGCCACAGCCGTTTGGGTTTTATCGCCCTGATGGAATTGGAAGACGAAGAAGATTCCCGTATCTTTCCTCACGAAAACACGCATTCCCACGCGAAAGAAGACAGGTTCCGTTTATGGACTTCAGTTAAATCCAACCTGAGCCCTATTTTTGTTTGTTTCTCCGATCGGGACAAAAAGGTCGAGACCATTTTTGCAAAATATGTGGTCAACAAAGAACCGTTCTTTAATGTGGTCGATGACGACGGGGTACGCCACATGATGTGGTGTTTGGATGACCCCGGCCATATCCGCTCCATCCAAAATACGTTAACAGATCAGAACCTCTTTATCGCTGACGGGCATCACCGCTATGAAGTCGCCCAACAGATAAGGAAACTAAAGACGCGTAATAAGCCTAGAACGGATGAGCCCGATCCGTATAGTTTTGTCATGACCTATTTTACCAACATGGATTCGAAGGATCTGCAGATATTCCCAATGCATAGGATCATCAAAAAAATGCCGGGGTCCCTGGAATTCTTGGAAGAATATTTTCGCATCGATAAGCTAAAGAGCAAAGAGGACCTTATGATCCTCTTGGCCAAGGCTGGGAAGAACGAGTACGCCTTCGGCCTTTATTCGCGTGACGGCATCCGGCTGTTAAGATTGAAGAATAAGCTTTTGATCGACAGTTTTATCAAAGAAGGTTCTTCCGAATTCAAGAGGCTCGATGCCACTATCTTGAAGTATTTTGTTTTCGATAAATTAGGGATCAAATCGGAAGATATTTCTTATACAAAGGATTTCCAAGAAGCTTCGGATATGGTGGACAACGGCCAGGCCGATGCGGCTTTTATCATGAACCCCGTCAAGATCCAGCAGATCCAAGCCATTGCCTTAAATGGTGAACGCATGCCCCCCAAAACAACTTATTTTTACCCCAAGGTGCTCTCCGGTTTAACGGTTTATAAGATCGAATAAATCTTATGGCAGCCTTATTCGGCAAACCCAAATACACGTTAGTTAAGGTCAAAAAGAAGGGCATCCCCGAGGGGATCTGGTCCAAATGCCCGGAGTGTGAACAGCCTACCTATACCAAAGAATTAAAAAAGAATTTTAATATTTGTCCGCATTGCGAGTATCATTTTAGTTTGACCGCCCCGGAAAGGGTCGAGCTTTTGATAGATGAAGGTACCTTCAAAGAAACGGACAAAAATTTATTCTCGCTCGATCCGTTGGAATTCAAAGGCCCCAAGACTTACAAAGAAAAGCTGCATAGCGATCAGAAGGCGACCGGCTTGACCGATGCGGTCATTACCGGAGAAGGGCTTTTGGAAGGCAAGAAGATCGGTATCGCGGTCACGGATTCCCGTTTTATCATGGGGTCGATGGGCTCCGTGGTCGGGGAGCGGATCACCCGCGTCATTGAAAAATCCACCAAAAATAAGTGGCCGGTCATCATTGTCTCAGGTTCCGGCGGCGGGGCGAGGATGTATGAAGGAGCTCTTTCTTTAATGCAGATGGCAAAGACATGCTCGGCCTTGTCCCGGCATCATGATGCCGGGTTGCTGCATATTTCCATTTTAACCAATCCGACGATGGCCGGCATTATGGCCTCTTTTGCCGGTATCGGCGATATCATTATCGCGGAACCGAAGGCCCTGATCGGCTTCACGGGCCCTCGCGTCATTGAACAAACCATCCGCCAGAAACTTCCCGATGGCTTTCAAAAATCAGAGTTCTTACTTGCCCACGGCCTTATTGATAAAATCGTCAGCCGTAAAGATTTAAAAAAGACCTTAAGCCAGATCATGGAATATACGGGCAATTGATCGCCCGCCGCATTACTTCATTGAATGAACTCAAGATTTTTAATAGAATATACCTAAATTAAAATAGAGAGAGTTCATCATAATGGCGCAGATCAGTTTAAAAAATGTCTCCAAGCTTTACAAAGGCGGGGTCAAGGCTGTCGATGACGTCAATTTGGGGATAGAAAATAAAGAATTCCTCGTCATGGTCGGCCCGTCAGGGTGCGGTAAATCAACAACCCTTCGGATGATCGCGGGCCTGGAAGAGGTCAGCGAAGGCCGCATTTGGATCGGGGACCAGATCGTCAATGATGTCCCGGCCAAAGACCGGAATATCGCCATGGTTTTTCAAAATTACGCTTTGTATCCGCACATGTCCGTTTTTGAGAATATGGCCTTCGGCCTTAAGCTTCGAAAATACCCCACACATGAGATCGAAAATCGTGTCCATGAAGCCGCGGAGATCTTAGGCATCAAAAGATATCTGGAACGAAAGCCCAAACAGCTCTCCGGCGGGGAACGCCAAAGGGTCGCCCTGGGCCGCGCCATCGTCAGAAAGCCCCTGGCCTTTTTGTTCGATGAGCCTTTGAGCAATTTGGACGCCAAGCTGCGCGTGCAGATGCGCGCAGAGATCCATAAATTACGCCTGCGTTTGCAAACTACTTTTATTTATGTCACGCATGACCAGACCGAGGCCATGACATTAGGGGACCGTATCGCGGTCATGAAAGACGGCAAGATGCAGCAGTGCGCCGACCCGATCACAGTGTATGATAACCCGGCTAATAAATTTGTCGCCAGCTTTATAGGCACGCCGCCCATTAATCTTATGGACGGGCGGATCATAAAAAAGGAAAGAAAATATTATTTTGATGAGGGGAAATTCCAGGTTAAACTAGTAGAGGAAATGTACCCGACGATCGCTCCGTATGAAGGTGAAGAAGTCACCTTCGGCATCAGATCGGAAGATATTCATAATAAGTTGTTCGTTTCTGACGCTCCGCCGGAAAATGTTATCAAGGCCACGTGCGAAGTCGTTGAACCTCTGGGATCAGAGGTTTACCTGCATCTGAATTCCGGAAGGAACACATTCATCGCTCGGGTCGGCGCCCATGACCGCCCCGAAGTCAACCGCGACATGGATCTTGTGTTTGATATGAGCAAGGTACACTTTTTTGATAAGGAAACCGAAAAAACCATTCTCTAGCCTTTCCTGCCTTCCTGCCGCTACTGTTGTTTTTCTCCTTGTCATTTTTTTTGTTTATGCGTTCCAGTACAACCCTGAATTTTTTCCTATCTTAAGCCTGCTTCATTTTTTTCTTATCATCGCGCTTTTTTCTTTTCATAACCATGTTATGGCCGCCCAATCTGAATTTGCCGTGCAAAAGCAGGATCTTTTAGAAAAAATAAACGTCCTGAGATCAGGTCTGGAAAAGGAAGAAGAGGCCTTGCTCATTTTTCGTGAAAAAGTGACGGATTACGCCCAGCTTAAGACGTTAACGGAAAAATTGATCCTTAATTTTTCCTTAAATGATGTCTGCAAGATCCTGGTCCAAAGCATCAATGATATTTTAAAGTACCCGAATGTGACCGTGATCCTGTATCTCTTCCATCGTAAGCGCGGGGAGCTGGGATTGGTCACATCACAAAAAGGCCAGGAACAGATCAATGTCAAGGCTAAAAAGGGCGATATTTTTGATCATTATGTTTTAAAAACCATGCAGCCGTTATGGATCGAAGATGTGAAAAGTGATTTTCGTTTTGATGCGGGAAAAATTCAAAAGGAGGACGACCGTGCGGTGCAGTCCTTGATGAGTGTCCCGATGATGTCGGGGAGCCGGATCATCGGGATCTTAAGGGCGGATAGTTTTAAAGGGGGCCATTTCACAGCGGATGACCTGAGGCTTTTTACGACCATTGCGGATTTGGGGGGCATCACCATTGAAAATGCCCAGCTGTTCGACCGGTTGGAAGATCTGGCCATCAAGGACAGTTTAACGGGATTATGCCTGCGCCGTTACCTGCAAGAGCGGCTTGCCCAGGAGATCAGCCGGCATTTGAGAACGGATAAAAAATTTTCCTTTTTGATGCTCGATCTGGATAAATTTAAACAATACAACGATAAATTCGGTCACATGGCGGGGGACATTGTTTTAAAGGCGATAGGGGCGATCTTACAGGATTCTTTTAAAAATCCGGGAGACCTTATCTGCCGCTACGGCGGGGAAGAATTTGCCGTTATTCTGCCCGAAATGTCCAAAAAGCAGGCGCTCAAACTGGCTGAAGACGTGCGCAAGAAGATCGAACTCAACACGATCATCCTGCGCAGGGAAAAAACACGGATCACGGCTTCTATCGGGGTTTCGGCTTTTCCCGATGATGCCAAGTTGAAAGATGACCTCATCCGTAAGGCGGATGAGGCCCTTTACCGGGCCAAAGCCATGGGGCGTAATAAGGTCTGCGGAGCTTAAGATGACAGTATTGATCCCAATATTAATGGTCCTTTATGTTTTTTTAATTATCCAAATAACCCGGGAGAATTTTTTAAGCTTTTCAAGGGAGCAAAGTGAAGAACTGACCCATTTAGAGGAACAATTCCTGGATTTAAAGCGCCGCAAACAGACATTATTTATGGAAAAGCAGCAGTTGGAGGCCCTGGCCGATAATTTGCTTACCTTATTTGAATTGACCAAAGACGTGGCCAAAACCACGACACAGGAAGATGCCTTGAAAATTTTTAAAGAAAGACTGCAGGAGAATGTCACCTTTGAAAAATTTC
>MHFY01000015.1:43887-45188 GCA_001805375.1 Omnitrophica WOR_2 bacterium GWA2_47_8
TCGGTGGCGGCACCAATAAGTCCGCTGAGTTTTTTACCTCCGTTATTGACGGCTGTGTACTGAAATTGTGCCATGGCGCGGCGATTTAGAAGTTACGCAGGAACTGGCTTCGATGAATCCGTAGAAAAGAGGATGCGGGCGGTGAGGTCGGGATAAGAATTCCGGATGAA
Organism: Omnitrophica WOR_2 bacterium GWA2_47_8; assembly: GCA_001805375.1. GTDB lineage: Bacteria > Omnitrophota > Gorgyraeia > Zapsychrales > GWA2-47-8 > GWA2-47-8. The sequence goes on from MHFY01000015.1 coordinate 44,058, forward strand.
ATTGCGACCCGATCATAAACGGATGATTTTTAAGTTCCGCCATTTCCACCAAATTTCCTTCTTCAAACAGACCCGAAGGTGTCCAATCTGATTTTTCGAGTTTTTTCACATAGTCGTTGTTGATTTCGTAGCGGTGACGATGACGTTCCATCACCATGTCTTTGTTGTAGAGTTGATGGGCGAGGGTATTTGGAACAAGCATGCAAGGGTAGGCGCCCAAGCGCAATGTGGCACCTTTATCTTTCGTGCGATTTTGTCCCGGCAAAAAGTGAATCACATATTTGTCTGCGTCGAGCTTTCCTTCTTCATCAAATTCTTCGCTCGTGAGTTCCGGATCTTTGAGTTTTTCGCGCGCGTATTCAATAGTCATGAGTTGCAAACCGAGACAGAGTCCGAGGTAAGGCACTTTGTTTTCGCGCGCGTACTTCGCCGCGAGAATTTTTCCTTCCGTTCCTCGAATGCCGAATCCGCCCGGAACCAAAACGCCGTGCGCACCGCGGAGTTGTTCCCAAGTGGCTTCGTCGTTTTCTTCCAGTTTCTCGGCGTCCACCCATTGCAAGTCCAAATCCAGATCTTGATGGTAGCAGGCGATTTTCAAAGACTCGATCACGGAAAGATAGGCATCTTCCAAGTCGGTGTATTTCCCGACGAGGGCAATCACCACCGGATCGCGCTTCGCTTGAATTTTGGAGACCAGTGTCTGCCAATCTTCCAGCATTGGATTCACATTTCCAAGATGCAGTTTTTCGGCGATGAGTTCCGTGACATGATACTCATTGAAATTGAGAGGTACTTCATAAATGGATTTCGCCGTTACGGCGGGAATCACGCAATTCGCTTCCACATCGCAGAACAGAGAGATTTTTTTCAGGACATCCACGGGAATATTTTTGTCGGCTCTCGCCAAAATGAGGTCCGGCTGAATACCGATGGAGCGCAGTTCACGCACGGAGGCCTGCGTCGGTTTGGTCTTCAGTTCTTTGGTCGCTTTCAGATAAGGAAGCAAGGTGAGATGCACGAAGAACGTATTTTCTTTTCCGAGTTCGTGACGCATTTGGCGAATGGCTTCGAGGTAGGGAAGGCCTTCGATGTCTCCCACGGTTCCTCCAATTTCCACCATCACGATTTTAG
>MHFY01000015.1:45336-45490 GCA_001805375.1 Omnitrophica WOR_2 bacterium GWA2_47_8
TTCGTTGAGATTTTCATCGATGAAACGCTCGTAGTGACCAAGATCGAGATCCGTTTCCGCTCCGTCGTCCGTAACAAACACTTCTCCATGTTGAAAAGGACTCATGGTTCCGGGATCCACATTGAGGTATGGATCGAGCTTCATTGTGAACACC
>MHFY01000016.1:0-9392 GCA_001805375.1 Omnitrophica WOR_2 bacterium GWA2_47_8
TCCTTTTATAGAAAAAGTGAAGATAGAATTTGGAAGCAAATTAAGGAATCAGTCCTTTTATAGAAAAAGTGAAGATAGAATTTGGAAGCAAATTAAGGAATCAGTCGGAGAGGAGGGCAGAGAACAAATAAAAAAACAAACACTATGTATAACATACTAATTTTTGGAGACAGTATAGCTGCTGGGAGAAAGGTGGATAAAATAAAATCTTGGCCTTTTTTCTTAACTCAATTTCTTGATACAAAAGACAAGGATTTTACCCTTGTTCATAATTTGAGCATTCCAGGCGAATCAACTGGTGGAGTTATTAAGCGATTCCCGATCGAAACTGAAGCAAGATGCAAAAAAATTTATCCGAATGATCGTGCTTCTATAATTTTTGCTATAGGCCTCAACGACACACAATGTATAAACTCTGGAGATAATCCAGCTACTAGGTTAGAAGATTTCAGAAAAAATATCGTACTCCTTCTTGAGGGCGCCAGAAAATATGCGAACCACATTATCTTTGTCGGATTAACACCCGTTAATGAACGAAAAACCGCGCCAATAAATAATGTCTACTTTCTAAACGATAAAATAAAAACATATAACGAAGTTATCAATAAGGAATGTCAAAAAGGAAACATTACTTTTTTGAATATCACAGAAGAATGGTCTGGGTTCGATTATCTAAACTTACTCTCTGACGACGGTATTCATCCTAATGAAAAGGGACATCAGAAAATCTTTGAGAAGATAAAGCCGTTATTTATAATATGAGCTATGGAGAAGAAAAAATATTTTCTCGATATTGCCCACATGCATCCCGTGTGTCCGCTAAGCCTGAGCCACGCTAGGATTTTTGTATTGGCTGATGTTTGGGCTAGATGGAAGCGAAAACAAGAATTCTCTGTCCGATTTCCAATTTGTATGCATTATAGTGGTTCTACCGTTTTTAAGATTACTAGCGCAGTATCAAATTTTCTACAGAAGCGGAATCTAAATGATTCAGATCAAAAAACATTAGATCTCATTTTCAATTTTTATAAGATTCCGAAGGAACATTTATATGAATTTACTGAGCCTATAAATGTTCTGGATTATTTTAGCGATGTAATTCTGAAAGATTTGAGAAGTATTCAAGTAAGTTGCGATTACAACGATTATTTCAATACGACTAGCCAATGGTATCAAGAATTTGTTCTGTCGGTTTTCGATATTTATGCGGAAAAAAGATTTATTACGACACATAACAACAATAAATCATTAAATTATCCTGACTCATTATTTAGAGATCCAGCTGTAAAGAGATTAAATGAAACAGAGTTTTCGCCGTCCACCGCGAAAGCCATGGTTACCGAATCGTTGAGGAAACTAGATGATGAGTGGTCATTTGAGCGCAGTGATTCTATCGGCACGCGCATAGACGAATATGTCGTAGATCCGATGTTTGACGCTGAATTTCTTGGTATCTTCAACGCGATTTATCCTTATCTAAAAGATTTATCAATTAGTCAGTTAAACGCGCGAGATATTTTCAAAGAATTTTTGCACAAGACAGAAAACTCAAATAAGAAAGTTTCATCAGTTGCTAATGAGCTCTATTCACACTTGCAAGAAATATTGCCAGTCGATATATTTTTTGTCGAGAGACATTTGCAAAATTGGATAGCCAAAAGAATATACACGGAAACGATTTTGCTACCGCCTAATATATCAACGCACAAATACTTCTTTCTTGGTTCAATTACCAACAGCGGCCAAGTAGATTCTGCGTCGCGCGGATACGGTATGACTTTATCCCATCTTCTTGAAATTGTAAGTCCGATAAACGCTCGTCTATCTTTCTTATACACTTCCGATTCTCTCTGGAGAAATCATGAATGGGAGCCAACAGTAGTAGAACAAATAAGAAAGAAAACACACAAATTTATAAACTTCTATAAAATACTCAAAAACTATGAGATTGAAAATTACCAAAGAGCTCATGCAATTATAAATAAAGACGCCATTACAATAGAATCTCTCATCGGTGAGGGAAGATTTAAAAAGGTGTTACATATTCTGTTTGATGAACTACCAAAAGCTATTTATCCCTTAATTGGGAGAACCCCAACTATTCTTGGCAAAGAAAACGAGAAACTGGATATTTTAGATTTCTTTCTCAACTATTTTGAGATTCTTTGTCCATCACTTCGAGAAAAATTATATGAAAACTGATTATTCAAATTACATTGATTTTTACAAACATTTCTCAACGAGCAACGGGTACTATGAAGCCTGTGATTATCTGTCTTTCCAAAATGATCGGTGGCAAGGAATGGATAAGTACATTGATTTAATTGGTTGTGCAATTTCAGACACAAAAAAGAGATTGAGCGAAGATAAAATTTTAATGGCGGATATAGGATGCGGAGCTTATAGTTGGTTGCAAAGATATTTTTTCAAATCCGCAAGTAAAATAATCTGTATAGATTCAAATAAGGATGCTCTTAATCAGATTGAGTTGTTTAAAAATCCACTTGTTGAAACTATCCAAGACAATGCTTTTTCTTTGGAAAAGATTTTCTCTCTTGGGCACGAATTCGATTTCATCTACTGCGGTTTTAATGTGTACGAAGGTTTTGTAGATAATTTCCTAAAACTCACAGCTCCAGGCGGTTGTATCTTTCTTATGAAGCCAAAAATTGGTGATGACCTGATTTTGCGTTCGTTAGTAAGAAATTATGATATTCTCCCACGATACAAAGAGATTGCTAAAATTACCGCTGATTTAGAGAAAAACGCTGAAGTTAAATATCGAGAGGAAATGTTCTCGTGGAAATTTGAAAATGAGAGTACAAATAAGTTATTGGCAGCGATGTCAGTCGTTTGTCTAGGCGAACAAGTTTTTATGCGTCGAGAACAGTACGAGATAGCCGTTGATTTCGTGAAATTAAGAACATCTAATAACGCTGTGCTTATGTCACAGACTTTTGCGTTGTGGCAGGCAGTAAGGAAAAACAACTGATACAAAGAAAAAGCCCAGGAACAAGTTTTTACAATATTCCTGGGCTTGGGGTTCAGAAGATCTCCGAAAACTTTTGTCTTATGACTTCCTCAATTCCAGCACCGTCAAGTTTGAAGTGCTTGATGAGGTCGTCGATCTTTCCGGAGGTACCGATGTCGAAGCCGTGCCCCATAACCCGAGAAGGTCGCGATGCCCTATATTCCATTGCGGCTTTCGTCACAGCGGACTGAAGCACGACAGCATTTCCGTTGTATACGGTGAGGACGGGTAAGCTGTCTCCCAAAAGCCCCACGAATTCTTGATCGAGAGACTTGAGGTTGACGATATTAATCACCCGCACACCGATACCACGGCCCTCGAGCCTTCTGGCTGCTTCGATGGCGCCATGCGTCGCCAGACCAGCACCCACTACCACCGCCTTCAACTTTACGGCAGATTCGTACGCCGTGAAGAAGCGCACGTTCCTTTGGACGCCAAGCGGTGGCGTGATGTTTTGAACCGGCAGGTTGTGAAGACGGATGTATACCGGTCCACGCGGATACTCGCCCAACGCCCAATTAAGGCAGTGGTAGAAGTCCTCCACGTCTGCCGGCTCTAGGAACGTAACCCCCGGCATGGTGAACAACATTCCTGGTTGGCCACTCGACTGATGTGTTGAGCCGTTTCTGGCTCCACTTAGACCACCATCGTCGCCGATGATGACCATCCTGCTTCCGGCTTGAGCCACCGCGTTGAGCTGATCCGAACCTCGATATAAGAAAGCGTCTCCATAGTTGATGAGAATTCTGGAGTTGCTCTCCGTAACCGAGATGCCGTGTGCCATTGCAAGCAGGTGCTGTTCCCGAATTCCCACGTCGAAATAGTGGACGCTTGGCCTGTCCAGACCGGAAAGAGTAACTTGATCCAGTTGGATCAGATCCGCCGTCATCACATACAAACGCAAGGGCTTGATGTTTTCAGTCTGCGCCGTGAGTTGCTGGAGATATGTTACGAAAGCGTCCACAACGTTCTGTTCATCGCCGGTTGGCTTGAAGGCGAAACTCGTGTTATCCACCTTCGCATCAACCGGTTTACCAGAACAGGACGGCCGAGGAATTCGCTTCATAACTTTTTTCAGCATTTCCGCAAAGCTCCCTTCGCGGCCAAGGGCAATTTTCAAAGCTGATTCCTGCTCTTGGATCGCTTGCCTGACGAGTTCCGGCGTGCAAATACCAATGGTGTGGTAGCCGCTGAAGTGTGTTTCCGCTCCGGCGATACCATATCCTTTAATGGTATTTGCGATGATGAACAACGGCTTGTTGTGGTACTCGCCGACTTGGAAAGCGTCGAGAATCTGTGTGATCGAGTGCCCATCAGCAATCTCTTTCACCTGCCAGCCGTACCCCTCCCAGACACGCTTTGGGTCAGTTGCTCCGTCAGCGGTGTTTGTTGGACACGAGAGTTGTTTCGTGTTTCTGTCGAGGATGCAGATTAGATTTTTAAGTTTGAGGTGTGCCGCATGACGTGCCGCCTCACTTACATTGCCTTCCTGCTCCTCACCGTCTCCCAGAAACACGTAAACGTGCCCGTCGCTTCCGCGCTCGCGGAGAGCGATAGCGGTGCCAACTCCGTAGGAGAGAAGCATGCCGAGCGATCCGCTTGGAGTTATATCAACTCCATTCAAAACCTCCATTGCTTCGTGTCCTTGGAGGCGAGAACCGAGGTGACGGTAAGTCAGCAACTCTTCTTCCTTGACCCACCCGAGCAACGAGAAAATGCTGTAGCGAAGGGGGCCAAGATGACCGCGCACAAGTACCCTGTCGCGATTGGGATGACGTGGGTTTGCGGAGTCGTAACGCAACACTCCGCCGAAGTACAGTGACACCATCAACTCAACCGAAGAAGACGAACCACCGAGATGACCGCTTCCCGCATTGAGAATGGTAGAGAACATCCGTCGCCGCACTTCGTGGCAAATCAGTTTCAGGTCTTCAACTTGAACCGCGCTCATGACTTACCTCCGTTTCTGTCTGTGCCGTGCCTGTTGCGGCGTGGCTTGTGTGGTTTGGAATCAACTTGCGGTATTCTACAGGATAATCCCGACGAAGCACCGCAAGCCACCTGCCGGCTTTTGCCTTTGAAATATCTTTCATTTCTACAAAGACCATCTCGTAGGCAGCCGACGGGCTGCTACTCTTCTCAACGAGAGCGACAAGCGCTTTGTCGTTGAGGATTAAGGAGCACCGCGCTTTGATCTCTTCTGCTGATCTGTGCATGGTTTTTTCTCCTTTCTTCTGTTGTGAATATGTTTTCATTGAGGAAACTATTTCCTCGATTTCTGCTGGTAATTCTATATTTTTTCGATGATTTTGTCAACTTTGTATAATCAAGCCAGAGAACTAATTTCATAAATAACATATAAGGAAAGGAGGGGGCGACTATGAACGCGCTCCGATTTGTTGTTTTGGCGGCGATGTCCTTCATCGCCACGGCTGGGTTTGCCCAAGAACCCGATTCAGTGTGGGAGAATCTGTTTGAGTTCGGAAGAGAGGGTGCCCCTTCAGGGGTCCAACTACTTCCGAGGAATGGGTTGTTTGTGAATGGGTGGTCAAATGATGGAACCACCGGATACGCCACCCTCGCCGGGTTTACGAGCGGAGGCGTCAGAGAGTGGTTTCACCAGGATTCAACTTTCACCGGCCATTCCATTTCATTCTCCAGACACCTCGCCGTCATCCCTCGGGATAACGCCGTGGTGTGGTTCGAGGGAGCGCGCGGCTCCTACGACCCGAGCTGGATCGTAAAGCTCACCGCAGACGGCACCGAACAGTGGCGTCTGCCGGTAAACCGGCTCTCATTTCTCGGCAATCACACGGACTCCGGGTTCGTGTCTGTCCTGCCGGGAAACAACCCGATCGTGTTCTTCCATGGGCCGAACGGTACGGTTTGGCGCCAGTTCCCCCTTGGGGGAACCCTCGAGTTCGGGATCCACCAGATTATGGTGTCCCGTGAGGTGAACGGGGTAACCTCGGTGGAGACGATTCAATCGATTGAATCGATCGTCACGCCTGTTGTCGTCGGCAATTACCTCTTCGTCGGGGGGCAGTACCAGGGGGGCGTTGCCTCCACCCTGTCGTACCTCGTGGCAAAGTACGACATTACAACAGGCCAGCAGGTCTGGATACAGCGCTTCGTGGATGTCGCGAAGGGGCAGATGGGAGTGGACACGGAAACGGGCGACTCCTACATCTTCGGGACGAAGGTCGTAAACAATGAGCCAACTGGCGTGCTGAAGCTCGTTCGGGCTCACATAGACCCGAACGGCGGCCTTGTCTGGTACCGGGAAGCCCCGGGGGCAAGCTACAACAACTGGGCGAGTGCTATTACTGTCGTCGGCTCTGGAGCATCGAAGCAGGTGGTGCTTGGTGGCGCCATCCAGCGGGGTGCCGCCCACACCATACAGACGGATGCCCGTGCGTGGGGTGTGAAACCTTCGAATGGGGACTCGCTCTGGAGCGTTACCAGGGGCGACGGGGCAAACTGTTCCTTTCAGGGGGCAATTCAATCCGGCGACGAGTTCGTGCTTCTCGAACAAATCTGGGTTTCGGCACAAATAGGAATCGGGTACGGGAAGCTCCTGAAGTTCCGTGCTCGGCCACTCTCCGTTCGGGAGCTCTCCGGTCTGCCGGAGGCATTCCGCCTCCACCAGAACTACCCGAACCCGTTCAATCCCTCAACCACGATCAAGTTTGAGATCATGTCCCGATCCCCCGTGCGGCTTGCGGTCTACGACCTCTTGGGACGCGAAGTTTCCATGCTAGTCAATGAGACACTGGAATCCGGTGTCTACAAAACAACATGGAACCCCTCGACAAGCTCGGGGCAAGCGCCTGCGAGCGGCACCTACTTCTACCGTCTGACGAGCGACAAGTTCGTTGAGACGAGGAAGATGGCCCTACTCCGCTAACGCGGACGGACACGGTGCTCGTGAAGTAGTTTGTTTCATTAAAGGCCCCGCCAAGCGGGGCCTTGTGCGTTTGTACGGCTCCCCTATCAAATATCTTTTGGGGGGGCTAAAATATAGACATGAGGATTAGTTTTTCTACAAAGGCAGTATGATCAAAAAGCTCATGCTTTATAAGCTGAGTATAACAAAATCTGGGGACAGATTTATTGAGAGAGTTTTTCATCAGTCGATGAAAGATCTCGGTAAATTTTATAGCATTAATTGGACAACAAATATGCCCAAAATTGTTTTTCTTAAAGATAGAAAATCGATCGATTTATTGCGCGCAAAAAAAACTGAGCCGTGGCTAGTCGGTTGGGCAGATGACAGGATGCGAATTATTTTCGTATTAGATAAAAAAGAATTGGAAAAACATAGTTCCCATAAATATTCGAAAGATTACTATCATTCTTTGATTAAACATGAACTTAGCCATTTATTTTATAAAATACTTTCCGCTGGCAAACAGGGGCCTGTGTGGTTGTCTGAAGGCGTGGCAATTTATACCTCTGGTCAAAATAAATTAAAAACTAAGCCTAACAAATTTAAAAAATTCTTGACTTTTTATAACCATGGCGGTTCCGAAGTATATGAGGAATCGGGCTTTGTTATCGAAATGCTAGTTAAAAAATTTGGCAAAAATAAATTACTCAAGTTAATAAAATTTTTACGAAACGTATCCAATGAAAAACAGTTTAATAAACTTTTCAAAAAAACTTATAAATTCAAAATAAGTTATAAGTCGGTAAATAAAAATTCTGTAAAATAGTCAGTGGCAATAAATTAGATGACCCCTCGCGGCATAAGCCTTAAGGGGTCGGTGTTTACCCTGCGGTGCCGTCGCAGTCGCTTTCGCAGTCAGATTGACATACGTCGCAACCACTGTCGTCGCAACCACCACTGTCGTTGTCGCAAGCCGACAAGACTGTGCTGGATGCTCCATCAAGCAAGGTTTTAAATTCCAGTAACATGGCTATCTCCTTTCCCGGGATAGTTGAGCTACTTAGCACCCTCCCAAAGATGCTGAGTAGTTGTGCTGGAGCTGAGCTTATACTGCCAGTTCCAGCACGTTTTTGCAAACTAGGTCATCGAGAAAACACAGGTAGTCGGAATTTTTCATCTCAATGGAATACTCTACCTTCAACTCCTCAGGTTTGAATGTCTGCCTTTTGCTCACCTCTTGCAAGAGCCGGAGGGTGTTGTGGCCGACGAAAGTATTCTTGATCCCTCCGGTGTTAACGATGCCCATCGCAAAGTCGTTTCGAAATCTGCATTGGTTGCGTACTCTGAGCACCGAATCCATACCGATTGAGATTGCCGTCTGTCGGGGTGCTGTGAGACGAAAGTTTCCGGGTTTCTGCATGAGTGGGTCCTTTGCGCACAAACTTGTTTCCGGAGCAGCTATGCGGCAACCGCCCCCACAGCGAGCGACGCTGGGACAGGTTTTACATTCGCTCGGTAGGAGCGAGCCATCGCGCCAATCGCTCATCTTTGCCCAGATAGCACCCAGACTTTCGTTGCCAACCTGTCCATATTTTTCTTCGTGATGTGGACAAGCTCTGACGGAACCATCCGCGCCAATCGCACAGGATGTTTTCCCGGCTGAACATGTTCTGCCTCCAAAAATCTGGGTTTCTTCGAGAGTTTCAAAAGAGCAAGCGGGGTAAGGCACTAGGGATTCCAGATGCAAATCAGAATCTTTAAGCTGCACCATTTGATGCATGATGCTTTTAACGTCCTCGCGGCTCAAGATGAATTCCGTAGCAATCGTTTCCGTACCATACCTAGGCGGCATTACCCGGGTAGCAGAAAAAGCAAAGGCACCTAGATCTTTGGCAAATAAACCAGTCTTTACCACGTGAGAAAGATTGGTCTGGCTCACAACCATATTAACCGCAACCCGAAAACTATTAGCTCTTGCGAGTTTAATGCCTCGAATGGTTCTTTCATAAGAACCGGGCCGATTGGTTATGAAGTCCTGTGTTGTCTTGTTGTATGACAGCAATGAAACTAAGATGGTTTTTAGACCGGCTTCACGTAGAACTTTTGCCCGCTTCTCTGTCAGCAAGGATGCATTCGAGTTCAGACCGAAACTGATATTTCGCCCTGCCAGCTCTTTCATCGTGAAAACCAACACATCCATATTTAAGAGCGGCTCGCCACCAGTCAGAGTAACGTGGAAAATCCTACTTTCACCTAACTGCTCGACAACCTTAGCCGCTAGGTCTTTGGTGAGAATCACAGAGGGGATATCTTTGGACGGACGCCAGAAATTATAGCAATGTCTGCATTTATGATTGCAACTTGAAGTAAACTCAAGATGCACGGATAACGGAGCATCAAGGGTCCGGTACATAAAACCTCCTTATAAGTTTTCAATTAGCTGACTGTATTATATAGAAAAATTATAATTTG
>MHFY01000016.1:9454-9539 GCA_001805375.1 Omnitrophica WOR_2 bacterium GWA2_47_8
CCACATCCGAGTCCTTCCAACTCCACCAGAACTCCCCGAACCCGTTCACCCCCTCGACCACGATCAAGTTTGAGATCGTGGAAGC
>MHFY01000017.1:0-7802 GCA_001805375.1 Omnitrophica WOR_2 bacterium GWA2_47_8
ATCATCCGACGCGCCGCGGCCGTAGATCTTGCCCTGATGAATGGTGCCGCCTAAAGGATCAAATTTCCACCCCGTGCCGATGGGCACCGTGTCGTAATGCGGAGTTATGAGAATGGCCTCTCTACTCGCTTTCTCTCTCGGCCAAGTGCCTTTCAGGGTCGCGATGATATTGGGACGGTTCTTGGCAAAGGAATGGATCTTAACGTCGATCCCTAAGGAGCGCATGTCCTTTTCGATGAATTTGCCTAACGCCAATTCATTGCCGGGCGGATTGACCGAATTGAACTGAATGACCTTCTGGGTCAGTTTAATGAGACGGGATCTATTGATCATTTATCTTTTCAATCTATAAGAAGCGAGAAGCCTGAAGTCAGAAATCCGATAAGGCACTTTAAATTCTTAATATCTGACGTCTGACTTCTGGCCTCTGGCTTCTTATTTTAAGAACTCCTCCGCCTTTAAGGCGCCCGCGATCCGTGTGTAATCCTCAAAGTCCACCATCGTCATCTGCGGCCGTTCGTGGACCAGTTTCTGCATCTTCGGCAGATGGTGTTTGATATTACGAAATGAAATGTATTTAAACTCTGTCTGGCAGTGCGGGCATTTGGCCGCGTCCAATTTCACATCCAACGCTTTGCATTTCGAACAGCTCGCCGCCAGGTCTCCGTAGATCAAAAGATGGTCCCGGATGTCGTTAAAGTCCATTTTTTTGTAAACGCGGATCAATTTTTCGCTCATTCGTTATACCATTCTATCGAAATATTCCCTTTATCCCACCTATAATTTCATTAAACGGCACGGCGTCAATTTTTTTATGAATCGCATACCGCTTTTCACCGGGATAAATGACGGCGATCCGTTCGAATTTTAGATCTTCCAGCGCAATGCGCATAGATGGCGTCATCGTTGGCGCGTCCGCGCGTTTGATTTCAACGCCATACATTCGCCCGCCTTTATTGAAAACAAGGTCAATTTCAGCCCCCTGATGCGTTGCCCAGAAATACGGATGATCTATTCCCAGGATACGGATCAATTGCTCGATTACGAAACCTTCCCACGACGCCCCGCACGTTTGATGGCGTAGGATTTCCGCTTCGGTCTTTAATTCTAAAAATGAATTCAATATTCCCGTGTCACGAATATAAACTTTGGGAGCCTTGACCTGGCGCTTCTTTATATTCACATGCCATGGGTGAAGTTGACGAGCCATAAACACGCCTGTGAGGATATCCAGATATTTTCTGACCGTCGGCTCGGATATACCTAAGGAAGAGGCGATCGGCGCCGCGTTCCATATCTGCCCGTGACTATTGGCAAGCATCGCCCAGAAACGGTGCAGTGTCACAGACGGCAGTTCGATCCCTTGTTCTCTCAAATCGCGTTCAAGAAATGTTTTAATAAAACTTTTTCGCCACGTAAAACTGTCCGCGTCATTTTTGGCTAGAAAGGATAATGGAAAACCTCCCCTCAACCAAAGCTGGGGATTCTTTTTCTGACCGACTTCCGATAAATCAAATCCTCCCATTTCAATTAATTCCAATCGTCCTGCAAGTGATTCTGATGATTGCCGTAAAAGATCCGGCGAAGCGCTTCCAAGAATTAGGAATTTCGCAGGCAAAGGGTTACGATCCAATAAGACACGTAAAACAGGAAATAGGTCGGGGCGCTGCTGGACTTCATCAATAACAACTAACCCTTTTAAGGGTTCAAGTATTCCCTTAGGGTCAGCCAACGCAATAAGACTGCTTTGATCTTCAAGATCAAAATAATTAGGGGAATGAATATCTACCAGCTTCCGGGCCAGTGTTGTCTTGCCTGACTGACGAGGCCCCAATAAGGCCACAGCTCGGCTTCGCGCAAGCGCATTTTTTATACACTCTATATATCCACGGCGTTCGATCATACGATTAATCTACCATGAAATAACAAATTGTCAATTTCTATTTTCATCATAGCAAGTACCCACTAAAAAACCCTACTCGACGATATGTCACGATAGGGCTTGGCCTCTACGGTTAGGGCCCCGCCTTTGGCGGGGCCCTTTTTATTTCAATGATTTCTTTAAAACTTCGCGCCCAAACGCACGCCCGCTTCAATGGTCCTGTTCTTGGGTTCATACCCTAACGCGCAAGGTGTTCCCCCGCAGGTAACAGTGCCGATATCGGAATCCTCAATGCTCCAATAACGGATGAACGGCTCAGCGACCAGGTCAATGCCTTCCATTTCCTTCTTGACCGTCAGAGAGCCCCTAACGCCCCATCCGTCATTCTGGTCATTTTCCAGAGTGTTCAAAGACGAGCTGACATCTTCCAGATGGCTTTTCTGCCGGCCCCATAAAAAGACATCGAACTCCACATTGGCGCCCAGGCTCCATCCGCTCTGCAAAGGCACTCCGACGTTGACACCCAAAGGCAGGTAAAGATAGTTGGATTCGCGGTCGTAACCGGCATGCCCGGTGGTCGATGTTTCACCGCCCAGCATATCCACCCAATAACGATACCCGAGCCCGACATAGGGTGTCACCAGATTATCTGCCCCTGCCGGGACATCATAACCGGCCAAGCCCCTCACCTCGAACAAATAATCGCTGATGTCATCAATGGATCCGGTGCTGTTGGACGTATAATCCACCTGGCCGAACGAGAACTTTCCCTCCGCAGTAAAGGCGTTGAGCGTGTTGCCGCCGCTGAAGACATCTTCCAGCTTCTCTATCTTTGTATTTTCATGAGTACGGTAGGTATACTTTCCATAGATACCGAACATCAAACCGTCCTCTTCCATGATGTCCGGCTCTTCGTATTTAAAATAATGCAGTTCCGTGCCGACCTCTCCTTGGCTTCCCTCTGCCCCCAGCGCCGCCGCGAACGCGGGCGAGACTGAAACGACCAAAAGACACAACAATACGACAGATGTGACTAAACTTCTACGCTGCATACTTGCTCCTTTCCTGCCCCGCCAAGGCGGGGCGTTTTGTGAACAAGAGGGGGAATTACAAAATTTAATTTTCGAATGTTATATCGCTTAAAATTTTTTCTTTCAATTGTTTAACGCTCTGTCGAAAGGCTTCTGCTAATTCTGACCCGGTCTCACCCACAGATAAATTATAAAGAGAATAATTTAATCTTTGTGAACCGCTGCCATCAATAGTTCCTAGAATTTTACCTGACCGCTTATCAACAATTTCTAAAACAATTTTCACGTCACCTACGTGCTCCTCTATGGGCACGCCAAAATACATAAGATAAGTAATAATTGCAAAATAATTTGTATTGACCTTCCAGCTAAAGCGTTCAATTGTTCCGTTGACAATAATATCGTCGCTATCCTTGGGCGGAAAGTTAACTTCTTGAAATATATTTGATGATTTAAAATCTTCCATCATTTTATAAGTTACCTTATTGGCAACATCTTTAATTGTTCTTTCAGTAGATTTGATTTCCCCTTCGGATCTGGCATCTTTTACGATGTTAAACCCTACATTTCTACTGATTTTCTTATCTGAACTGACAAGTGACGGTTGATATTGGAACGGAACATTTCCTTTCAAAGTTGTACACCCTGATAGTGCAGCAACGGCTAAAACTACCAATAAAACCCTTACTCGTGTTGGCTGGAACATTGAATTAGTCCTTTCTATGATTGATTTAAAAACTGACACTAAGAATGAATATCCATTCCCGGCAAGTCCTTCTCTCCCCTTGATTTAAATGCCTCAAATTTCTGATCAATGATCTCGGCCGCAAATGTCTTTTCTTCATAATTTCTATTATCATGCGGGCCGGAGAGAACAGGAACGTACGTTTTACCGGCATAGAATACCTCACCGGTTTTTCTATCAATGCACACGCCAAACTTTGCTTCAAAATCTTTCGTGAACGGTATGAGCTGTTTTGACGGGAATTTCACAAGCACATACTCTTTGTCCTTAAAAACTTTCCCCCGCTGCATATAACCGGAGGATAGAATGTACTGCTTGCCTTCAGGATGGGAAAGCAGAAACTTTTGGCCGATCGTAACCGCCTCGCTTTCTTTTAATCCGTCCGAATAATTGATCCTTGCATACCGCTTTTCGATACCATCAAGGGTCGCGCATCCGCTTAAAAAAAATAATAGGATACTGCAGTATATATAGATTTTCGTCATCGGTTTAATGAGGAGAATTGAAGGGAAAACTGTTTAAAAATTATAATTAAGTGCACCTTAATTAGCAATATATTTTATATGGCCACTATATCCACATCCACCAGGGGACTTTTTGGGCCAGCTCGAACGCGGCACCCAGCAATTTAAACGTGCCGCCGATGATCGCCCCCGGGATCTGCAATAACGCGCATCCGGACAAACAAAGACAGCACAACAGCAAAACAAAAACACACTTTTTTAGATTAGTTAACACCTTTCTATAGTATCAGCATTCAGCCATTTCTTCTAATATCGTTTGGTATTTTTGTAATTTTATTTAGGACCGAACCCCGGGTAAAAAAATCAACTCCGTTTTCGCTTACAACTTTCTCAACCGCGCAAACAGTTCCTGGTAAACCTTATCATCCTTGCGGATGCCGACCTTGATCACGGAAACAATGACTCGATCCTGAATAATCCGGTAAATCACCCGGTAATCTTCAACCCTCAGCCGCCAATAACCCACGAAAGGGCCAGTCAGCGGCTTGCCGTAGGCCCTGGGATCCACAGAAAGTTTCTTTTGAATGACCGATAAAATATGTTTTTGCTGGACAAAAGGAATATTCTTAAAATCTTCTTCGAAAATGAGACGGTGAATTCGGATCGACCACATTACTTTTTCTTTACTTTTCTGAGAGCCTCTTTGATGTCGATATAGTTGGAATCTTTGGAACCCTCTTCGCGTTCTTTGGCTAAAAATCCCAAGGCAAAATCCTCCAACAGCTCCAGGGTTTCCTCCATTTTGCTGTAACGGTCGATATCGATCAAGACCGCCACCGGCTTGTTGCGTTTGCCGATGAGAACCTTATGTTTTTTGCTTTCCGCTAAAATTTCCTCGCTGTGCGTGCGTAATTCAGATATACCGACCAGCGTGGCGTCTCCTTTAATGTTGATCATATGACCTTCTCCTTGTTCCCGGGTTTTTCTTCATCCGGTACAAGGATATCACATGCCCCGCGAAATGTCAATTCAATGCTATATTCAATTGACATATAATATGACATTATTTCTGCCACAGTTGTCCGAGTTTAGAAAGCTGTGTCTTTGATCCTTCAAAATTCAATCCCACTTGCCAAAGCGCGTTGGGCTGGATGGCGTTGACCCACGCCACTTTGCCGTAGAGAGTGATGGAAGGCTTGTTATCCGGAAGTTTGACCTCCAGGGAAACATAGTCATTCAAAAAGAAACGCTCTTTACTGACGAGCTGCGCGCCCTGGGCCGAGGCATCCTGCAGAAGGATATTCGGATCCTTGGGGTCTGCCGCGTCCGGTTCGCCGCTGAATTTCGCCGGCAGATTCACCGGAATGCGTTCGAATAGACGGTTGTCGGGGTTGCAAGTCATTTTTTCTAGGGTTTTTACCTCTTTATAACCTGAGCATGATTTCAGTGAAGCTACCTTCTATTGGTTATCCAAGGCCCTGAGTTTAGACAATAGGGATCATTCCCGCATACCATAATGACAGTTTTAAACAAACTCGAATTCTGGTTATAAATATCACCATGCCAATCGCTAATATTTACCCAATCCGTGATATTTCCTGTATATCTATTACCATAAACATAGAACATTTGAAAATCACCATCGTTAATACCTAAACTTAACCTAAATCTTACACCACCTAATTGGTCTAGAAAATTATGATGCGCGAACTCACTCATTGTCCTCAAGGCATGTCCTGGTAATTTACCGATGGCCTTAACGTAGTCTGTTGCAGATTCGCTATATGGCTCAATCATGGGTATTCTATATCGCGCTAATTTAACACTTCCTGCACGATTTGGATCTAAACTCGCTTTAGCGAATTCTAATTTTCTTTCTTCTGCTCTCACAGTTGCATTAGATCTAACCCCCTTTCCTGCCTTAAAATTCTTGAACTGCTCCGATTTAACAATTCCGTTTCCTATCGCCCAACCCGCAAGCCCTCCAGTCAATCCTCCGGCAAAACTATCCCAACTATTTGTTGCCGCCGCTACACCCGCACCAGCTATTAGCGTGCCAGCAATAAACTGCCCGGTCATCTGGTGTGCCCGGGCTATTCCTCCAACCCAACCTCCAAGTCCTCCCAGGGCTCCTCCCATTGCAGCCCCTATCAATGCTCCTTTCCATCCACCTTCAAGCCCACCGGTAATCGCTCCTCCCAGCGCACCGCCAAATATACCTGCTCCCCACGCCGTGGTAAAAAAACCAATCCCCCCCGGCCCTAATATTATTGTGGCCATAATACCAACAAAAGCTCCTACAGCCGCCTTCCAGAATTTCCCCCAACTCCACTTATGCCCATCGGGATCAATTCTATTAACCGGATTATTCGAAGTATACGAATAGCGATTAAGTGTCTGAGGATCGTAAGGATTTTGGACAACACTATCCGCCGTAATGAAGCGCCCCAGTACAGGATCGTAATATCTGGCACCGAAGAAATAGAGTCCTGTCTCATCATCGAGCTTTTTGCCGGTGAAGTAAAACCGCGCGACTTCTTCACTGTTGCCGTATTGATCATGGCGGGCGTATTCACCAAAGGGTTGATACTCAATCAGCTCTTTTTTAACACCGCTTTGATCGGTTAAAACATTGGTCCCGCCTAAATGATCGCTATGATAATACAACACCTTGCCGCCGCTTAAGGAAGCGATGCGTGTGCCGCCTAAAAAGATATAATCCACCCGGCGGGAGCCTTCCTGTTCATATAAAGAGCCGACGAAGTGCGTTACCGAGGTATTAACGATTTTTTTAGTGCGGCCGCCGTCGCCGTCGTAGGCGAAATCCGCGAGGGGAACGCCATTGCGTTTAGCCGTAGTTAAACGGTTTTCCGTATCATAGAGGTATTCGGTTAATACGCCGGCCTTGGTTTTATTGATCATGTTGCCGTTCACATCATAACGGAAAATTGTGCCGTCACTTAAAGACGTGACCGCATGCGGGCCGGCTCCGTTTTGACCATAGGCATAGGTAAGATTATCCTTAGACGTAATATTGCCGATGGCGTTATAAGCAAAGGTTTTGATACAGGGATTTGTTGGGCAATAGTTTCCGGTCGCGTCCAAAAGACGGTTTAATTCATCGTAATGGAAGGATTGCGTGGCGGTATGAACCCGGTCGGTAATATTTAAAATATCACCGAGGGAATCGTAATTATAATCAAAATTTTGAATCGTCTGATTAATCCCTCGGCTGACACTGGTTATATTTTGCAGTCTTAAATTACGCTGATCGTAAGCGTAATTTGTTCTCACTCCGTTGCCATAATCGATTTGGATGATTTGGCCGCTGGGGTTGTAATCCACATTACTCACATAGGCCATTACGTCCACCGGCGCGGGACGGGGATTACCGGACGGAATAATAACCGGCTCTCGCTCCTCTGTCCCAAAGCCATCGTTATAAAGACTATAGACTTCTTGCGGGGTTAGAACCTTATTGTAATAACGGAAATCATCCAGTTTTCCGCTGAATCCGCAAAGAGAGCCCGCGTTGTTATAATCATTGCAGCCCATCCAGCCGTTATCCAAAAGAGGGCTGTAAACATTATTGTATTGGGGTGATCCCAGCCGCTCGATCAGAGGAAGAAAGAGCACGCCGTTGCGGTACACTTTCGGCTGGTTAACGCCGTCCATAACCA
>MHFY01000017.1:7873-17075 GCA_001805375.1 Omnitrophica WOR_2 bacterium GWA2_47_8
TTCGTGTCCCCCAAAAAGAAAATGTCTCCACCCAAATTTCCGTGCTTGACCCACAGCGAAATACTGGCCTCCTGATGGGTTGTAATATCGGCGACCACCTGATTATCAATTTTGACGGAACGCAGGCCGCTTCTTGAAAATTGAAAAGCATTGCTCACTTTTCCGGGCGTGCTTAAATCCGAAGACGCGATTGTCCCTCTTTGTTCGACGGCGGGAACTTGAATCTGAGCCGATGCCGTATCTGGGTCAACATCAAAAACATTAGCCTGCGCAATGCGAAAATCATCGATATAGCCGTTCAAATAATTTGAAGAGCCTTGGGACGTTCCGAGTGCAAGCCAACCGTTAATGTTGGAAATAAAATTTGATCTTACATAGGCAATCAATGAACCGTCTTTATAAATTGACCACCGCCCGCCGAAGGTGTGGGCAAAGACTATGTGATGCCAGTTGGTATCGGTGATTTCTCCGGCGGCGGTCGTTTCCACCGTAGGTGTCGAAGATTGGTTATAGAAAACAAATTTAATGCCTGCGCCGGCTTGATGAAACAGCGCCCAGCGGTTATTCAGGCCAAACGCATGTTCGACATAATACTGCGTGCCGCTGGTGTTATTATGTTTCACCCAAAAATCCATGGTCCACATAGTGGACAAATCCCAGTCGCTATGGTCGACCAAAGCTAAATAATCATCAACTCCGTCGAAGGCAATACTTGACCCGCCAAATTTACTTTCAGCCGTGCTGATCTGCACACCGCCGACTTGGGCCGCAAAGGTATGCCCCCGGGCGGTGTCGATAAAATTCGTCGAGCCGTTATTTCCGTTAGCGTTGATCATCAGCGCGGTCCGGTTGGGAATAACTCCATCGCTGGCTCTGAGCCCGTGATCCAAGACATCCGTTGTATTGGTATTATCATTTAACTTATAATGCAAAAACGGCGGGGAAATCCTGGGAGGTTCGGGAAGAACCGCCTCAGCGACCTTTTCAACCTGGCCGGCGGCATTGTAGGTATAAAATATTGTATTCCCATCCGGATATTTGACAGAGACTAAACGGTTTAAGGCATCATATGTCCGTTCAACTTCATAAACGCTACGGTTTATAATTTTTCTGGATTTTATTTCCCGGCCTAAAGCATCATAGAAAAACTGTGTTTCATCGACCAGTGAATATTGGACTCTCACCAATCGCCCGATAGAAAAAGGCAGTAGCGGGTCATCATAGGTGTAAGCGACATTAAGATTAGGACCGTTTTTCGTTAAAAGACGATTCAAGGCATCATAAGTAAAATCGATCTGCTGGTTTTTCGCGTCCCTCTGCCAAAGCAGATTACTGTTAAGGTCATAACCATATTCCCAAAGCCCCATATCAGGATCCGTCATTCTAGTTTTACGCCCCACCTTGTCGTATTCAATTGTCGTGACGTTATTATGGGCGTCTCTGGTTTGAACCAAACTCCCTTCGGAATCGTACCCATATTGAGTTGTCGCATAAAGCGTGTAATAGTTATCAATCGGCCCGGTTGTCGCTGGATAGGTCGGTGCTCCCCTTCCATTAGCGCCCATGTATTCCCTTCTCTCAACCACTTGCCCATACGCATCAACGAATGTTTTTTGCATATGGCCGTTCTCATCGATGCCTGTCGTAACCCAATCATCGTAGGCTACGGTCGAAAAATTTCCGTCAGGACTGGTTGACTTGATTACCCTGCCGTTGGAATCATATTCCAGGGTTGAAAAAGGCTGGCTGGTATTCAGTTGATCAAGGGTATCGATGGAGGTCGTGACAAAGAAGGGCAAATATTGTTTCCAGGGCAGGCCGCGGCCATTGTATTCTGTATGGCCGCTGACTACATATTCGCCTGTGCGCTCGCCTCGCGCCTTGCCTTGAATCAAACGCCCCAACCCGTCATAAAATTCGACGGTATCCAAGGTAGCTGGCTGGCCATGATTAACGCGGGCTTGATTCGTCACTTTTATATAATTGCTGAAAAATTCATAATTAACAATGCTGGTAGGATAATTAATGGAATCCAAAGGAGAAACCGTGGCCCTCAGGCGGCCTAAAACATCGTAAGTCGAATAAGAACTTTGATTATTGGGGTCGGTGACGGATTTGATTTGGCCCCACAGGCCGCGCAGGCCGTTGCCGTCGTCAAAAGCAACTCCATTAACGCCATAATATTGCGTCTCAGTTCTTTGACTTAACGCATTTGTAACCCTAACCGGTAAAATATAAAATGGGCCATCGTACGATATAATTGTTTCGTTGCCCTTAGCATCGATAACTTTATAAATATTGCCGAGTCCATCGTAATCGTACCGCTCTGTGATAGCAGGGTTGATATCGCCATTCCACTGCTCTTTTTTGGTTAATTTACCGCAGGTGACCGGATCATTATAATTCGGATGACGGTCATAATAAAAAAAGGATTTTCTCACATCTGCGGCGGCGTTGTCTTTAATAACAATTTTTTTAGGAAACCCAATCATCCAAATGGTGCTGCCGGGCTCCTGAAGACAGTTTAGCCCGCTGGTTGAATTGTTGTATGTTGTTTCCACCGTCCGTTTATCATTCCCGATATCCGTGCCGGATGTTAAGTCAACCTCGCCTAATTGCACTGTTTTGGTGAGGTTGCCGTATTGCGGTGTCTGGTATAACGTGGGTTCATCATAATAAAACTCCTGAGCGGTGCGCTTGCCTGTCGCGTTGCCGTCATAAACATAGTTATCCACCCGTCTTAAATAAACAAAACCAGAACCATTGGGCGTAGTCTGCTGGGAATTTTGAACGCAGCCATTCGCGGTCAGGGCTTCGCAGGCCCAGGTGTTTTCGGTCTTTCCGAGAAGATTGTTGGAGGCATCATAACTCGTCTGCCTTAAAACTTTTCCTTTATAAATGCCATCCTGCAAAGATTGGGTCTCAATATAATTATTGTCCGAATCAATGACTTTGGTGTATTCAAATCCCCTAAAGTCTCTATCCGCCGCATTCCAAAGCCCATTGCGATAAGAATAGCGCGTGGTGAGACTAAATTGGGATTGGAGCAAATGATCATACGTGGAGACCATGGTTGATTTAACAACCGGGAGGGGAAACGGCAAAAACGTATTGGAATAACGGGCCGAGGAATCATATTCTATGGTGCTGGAGCCGCCAAAACCATTTTCCACTCGGCTTAATAAATCCGCGTGCTTGCCTCTATTTAAATAAACCGTCGGTGAGCTTGATGTACCATTGGTGATAAAATCAATCAATCCATCGCCATTCACATCTATTAACCTTGTCGCAAAATTTCTGAAATCTCCTGTTGGCAAGGCCCAGGCCGAATCAAATCTCCATCCGCTGCCGGTATTAATTAAGGTCGCATTACTACTGCCATCTGCGATCATCATGTCTTCCAACCCATCGCCGTTGATATCGGCAAATTGAGTGGATCCGTTATCTAAATTGCCCCGGCCGGTTGTGTCATACCAGGGAGAATTGGTGCCCTGATCAACCCAGCCTTGCCCTGTATTCATCTGAACATTAGCCCCGCCGCCCCGCTTATAAAAAATGTCCGGCAGGCCGTCGCCGTTAAGATCAACCAACGTCGCGCCAAGCGAAAAATCCGCGTAGGAACTTGGCGGCGTCCAAGTAGAATTTTGCGTCCAGCCTTGACCGCTGCCTGAAGGGTTTGCGTTATTCATAAACGCCCAGCGGCCGTTAACGTTATAACAATTCTGATCATGGCAAAGCTGCCCATGATTATTGGATTTTATAATATCCACATAACCATTGTTATCCACATCCACCAAAAGCGAGCCCAAATCGACATTGATCCACGTTGCTGCCTGAGCGAGTAAGAAACTAAAACTCGCACCCGAAGGAGCCCGCCAGGCCGATGTCTCGCCGCTCCAGCCATTTCCGCTATTATTCAAATACGCTTTAAGCTGATTCCCAATTTGATTGCCGCCATAATCCCAATAGCCATATAATCCCTGCAACAAATCCGTGCGCCCATCACCATTAATATCCGCCAACCTTAACCCCACATCGGCGAAGTAAGGATAGGGAAAGGGGTAAGATGCCCCTTGACCATTGGCAGAAAAATGTTCACAAAACCACCAAGAACAACTCAGCGGCGTCAGCCAGGGAGAATTCTGCGGCAGTGTTGACCATCCGTTCACTCTATTATTAAGGTACGCATTCCGATAAGAATTCCCACTATGCCGCTGAGATTGGATAATATCGGGATAGCCATCTGAATTAAGATCAATAAAACGCGTACCGTTATCCTGACCATTGCCCGGAGGGCCGGCTATTGCTGTTTGGAGAGTCCAGGGAGTATTCGTACTGCTCGCCAGCTGAAACCCTTTTTCATTCTGATAAGAAAAAATCACCGGCGGATAACAAGTGGCGCCATTGTCCGAACCGCATTGAACGACGGATGCAAGAAGAGAACGACCGGTCGCAGAACTTTCGGCATAATTTAATTTATATTTTCGCTGAAGAAGAAGCGGCGAAGCCGCAGTATCATCTAACCGAGCCTTAATATTAATTTCCGAAACACGCTTGGCTGTTGTAATCCGAAATCCGCTGGCATAACTCATCGGTCTATCCGTCGCCGGGCGATCTTCCAGCACAAAATAAACCCCTGTGTGAGAGTCATATCCTCCCTGATAGGTATATCGAATATCTTTAGGATAAATTTTTCCATCATATTTTGAATAGTTAATATTCATGTAATTGCCCTTAGGATCTGTAACTCTATCCAGATACCATTTATAAATACGGGTGGCGCTATCATATTCCTGGGAACCAGCTTCCTCGGGACTGTAATCATAATGATATCGTCCAAAATAATATCTTATTCCTTTTTTATCCGTTATGACCCAGCAGGAAGTATTGGCGCAAGGGGTATTTTGTGTGCTTAAAAATTCAATCTTCGCAAACGCGCCGTTTTCAATCGTGGGGCGGTAATAGCCGACGCTCGCATCATAAAACAATTCCTGCGTCGCTCCGCCTTGATTAAGGATAAAGATATCCGTATTGTCATATTTAGGAACGCCTCTTTTGGTAGAGCGCGAGATGGAGCCTAATTCCATGGTCCAACCCACGCCAAACATTCCATTGGGAAGCTGAGAATTATATACAAGAGAAAGATTTGGCTGAATACCTAACCGGCCGGGAACCACCTCAATAGGAATCACTAATCCTGCGCTGCCGGTACTGGGTTCCACCTGAACCTGAGCGGAACTTAAACCAGGGATCGTCCCTTCGGTAAGGTTATCCGGTTCACCACCGCCGCCGCTTCCGCCATTACCGGGTTCAGTTTCGGCGTCACTGTCCGCATTCTCTGTACTGTCTGCCTTTTCTGCAGATGCGGTATCGGGTTCCGGTTTTTCTGAACTCGGCGCAGTACTTTCTTTTGTGTAAGGTTGAACTAATTCGGATTTTGTTTCGATTTTTTGCTCGGATTGTGTTTCAGAACTTTCTTGAGCGGATATCGGATAAGACGAAACAGCGACGAGAAAACTGATTACGGCGAGTGAGACAATGGATTTCGATCTTTTCTTCATTTCACTCCTCCTGTTTTGTGAGAGGCTTGATAATGATAGAAAAAAAATCTTTCTATCCCGTGGCTTTGTCTCAAGCGCTTTCTTGGAAGCGCTTGCTTAAAATATAACATTAATTTTGACAGATTACAAATTTGATAACTCGAGGGGAAATTTCTCTTCATAGTGCAAGAGTAACATTTGATTGATTATTTGTCAAGAAATTTTATTCACAACCAAGTAAAATAATAAAAAAATATGGCCCTTGAAGGCCATCTTTTATTACATAAAGCACTAAATTACAATTAGTTACGTATGAATACTAGATCTTTAAAGTATTTTCGGCTAAAATCCTTTAAATAATCTATTTAAAAGATGGTTTGGCGCCTGAAGGCCCAAACCAATAAAAAAGAGCCGACAAAGACCAGGGGATTTCAACCCCCCAGACGCCTGGCGTGTGTGTTAGCACACCCGCGGCTCAGAACGTGCGTCACTTCTGACACGACGTCCCTGACTTCGGCAACCCAGCCACCGTAATATCTCTAGTCCCCTGGTTCATGTCTATTTATGCCCCGTCCCACAGGACTCAACAGGGCCTTCCCGGTTTCGTGATATCGTAGGTCTGTTGGCTTTGCGCCCCCGGGTTTCCCCGGGTTTGCCTTTATCGGCTTAGATAAAGGATAGCACATCTTTACCTCTCTGACAAGACATGCCAAAGCTATCTATGTATTATAACCTATTATTTATCATATGGTTACATCTAAGGATTAATTACATTTGACTAAGTGTAGCTATTCCAGACCGCCTCGACTCCCTACCGGATCCCTCCCGCCACCACCCCCACCGCCTTCACATACCTGAGGCACCCTTGTGTCCCTGCTTTCCCAAATAGGCCGCTCGCCGTAAGGCCCTAGGTAATATTCCGTAATAACCGGAATTGATCCGTGGTAGTCAAATTGAACTTTAAACGCCTCATCGCATTCCTTAGAAAAATTCAGCTCCCTTATATGCCGGGCGTTCCCGCTCACTTCATATTCATTGTGAACCCCCTCCAGGGCCAAATACGTGACAGCGTTAGACCCGCCGCCGCCTAAAAGCCCGACCAAAAATAATTGCTCCGCCACATTAACTCCCATGGAACCCCGTTGGCGCGTCGCCGAAGGCGGAAACCCCTCGCGAAAACTTCTGTTCGGCGAGACGGTTACTTCTTCGGAAAAATTCTGGCCAGAAAATGTCGCCCCGACAATATTGGCAAAAACATTGCTGTCTAAGGGATGATACAGACGCGCTCCTTGCGGTGTGCTTACACTGGCCCGCGGATCCGGGGCAGTCGCGCGAAAAACGACCGGATCAAAATATTTCGTATAATGATTCGTGCTGGATTGAAAATACACCGGCGTGGATGTCCCCGGCCCCAGATACCCTAAATTAAGATCAAATAAATTCAGATCCTGCAGATCAACAAATAAGTCCCTTCCTTCGGTTAGCTGATAGAGCTGATTGGCTTGTTCTAATATGTGTTTGATCCCGCCCCTGTTGCCGACATTCGCATCAACCCCTACCATGAATTCCGAAGGCGCGTTCAAGGCCCGCGTAAAGCCCATCCCGATCGTGTTCAAAAGCAGGATCTTCACATCCTGCTCGGTCAAGACACCCTCCGGATCAGGGGCAAATCCATGAATTATCAACTGATGTTCATCCGGGACCAGCTTGCTGTAAAATTTACTCGGCGTAAGCGCGCCGCTGGTCTCGTCGTCTTTTTTATACATACTGGCCACCATCACCGGTGTGTGAAATTCAATAAGCAAGGGGGCATTGTAAGTGTAAGGATTGCCGTTCTTCATAAAACTATAGTTAAAATTAATACTAACAAAAGACAGAACTTCTCCGATATTATCGTTAGGGTCAGCTTGCGCGAACGGCGTGAATAACGGTTGGGTCACGGTATTGATTCCATTGATCGTAAAATTGACATAATCCGCCAGCCCCAAGGGAATGGTCCTAAAAGCATAACTTCTTAAAAGAGGATTGTATTGTTCATGAAAAGCCCCTGAGGCATACATTTGCCGAAGCAGATCATTATAAAAATGCTCGCCGACATAAACGGATGAGTCTCCCGGATTGGGGTTAGCATAAACAAACGGACTAGACGCTGGGAGCGGGCTGGTCATCCTGACAATACTGTTCCGATAAAGCGGTTCCGGGGTTCTTTCTGAATATTTTGAATGGCTGATCCTGCTTTGATGATTAAAATCCCGCGGGCTCGCCAGGCTTGGCCGAGGTGAAGTGATTGGCGCGAGCCGAGAGAAGAAATACTCTGTAGCCGATCGATTCCCCTGATCGGCAAAAAGCGTTCTTTCAAAAACTTTTTCCACCATATCCAGCAAATCTGTATGAATTCCCGGATAAAGCAGCCGGACGCTATCTTTGATATCAAATTCACCGAAGTCTTCGATCTGCCTAATGATCCAGCTGGAGACCCAATTCGGCAGGCTGTTTGCCACATCAAATGTCCATACTCGATTGGGCGGCTCCATAATTCTCGAGTCTTCGATCTCATACGTGCCATTCTCTAACTTTAGATAGACCTCCTGCTGAGTCGGCGTGGCATTTTCACCGTAGCTGAAGTTGATGGTTAAGCCTATCCCAAGATTTCCGATGGTACAGGTGAACCATGTATAATAGTCTCCTCTCACATATCCCCTAACAACAGGCCGATAACTCATTATCACTTTCACTCTATTTTCCGGTTCTAAGACCTGCGCCGTCGCGGTAAAATTTTCCAAAGAATAAGTGAATCGCGGCCGAGATAACTGCACTTCCACCTCACCTAATAATCGGCTGGAGCACCTTCCGAAGGTCCCGCTCTCATTAATTTTTCCAGTTGTCATTGGTGTTGTGTTAAAACGGCTTAAAGCTCTTTGCCAAACAACCCCTCCGGCCTGGTCCTGCCGCCATTCCTGGAAACCCTTGCTTAGCCCCGGAGCAACATCGGGCGCTTGATCATTCACCATTGTTTGCAGTGCCATTTCGGCGTTGACCAATCCATGGCCAAAGACACTGTCCCGGCCGGGGGCTCCCAAATCAGTGGCGGTGTTTTCGATCAAATTTTTAAAATATTCCACTTTTTCGGCTTGCGATAAATTTTGTATCCTTGGAAAATTACCGGGTGTTTCCAAATATTCCGACCAAAGCAAACCCATGACCGAAGAGGCGAGTGCCGTGGAGAACCCTGCCCCGTCTTTGAGCTCGTAGGTGGCATTACCTCCGCCGTTGAAAGCCGTTGGAACATAAATTTGTGTTCCCGGTGCAACGACATCCGGATTTTCATTTGCATACTCGGCAATGGCCAAGGGATTGATCACCGTTCCTTCGATGGCACCGGTCGCCCCGACTCCGGTGACCCTTTCATCGGAAGCCGGATACCAGGCCGGACCCGGCGGCTCAGTAGCTATGGCCGGATCTCCGCCGGCAGAGGCAACGAGGTTAGCCCGCTGGGACAGCGGATCAATGTAATCCTCCAAAAATTCTCGAATTTGCGGAAGATCAGGAACCCCAAAGCCGATATTAATTACCTGAGACGTGCTATTTGTTGCTAGGTCATCCATAGTGTCTAAAAGGTCGGTCAAAAATATAATAGGGTTTGTGGATGTCACATTAAAAAG
>MHFY01000017.1:17113-21299 GCA_001805375.1 Omnitrophica WOR_2 bacterium GWA2_47_8
CGATAAAGTTGTTTTCTCCGGCCGTCGGTCCGGTATCGAACAGCGCTATGCGTGCCTGAGAGTACCCTTTAGTAAAATTAGTAAAAGCTTCCGGCAAGCGGATGGGGTCATAAACATAGGGCCGCATGATCCTGGTCAAGGGTTCATCAAAAGGATTCGTGGGCCGGCCCGGGAAAACAGGTTGCGGGGTGACAGAGAAGCCTCCACCACCGCCGCTACTAAAGGGCGAGTCGCCTCCCTGTCCGCTCTGCAAGACAATAGGGTCATGCCTTGACTGAACATTAGGAAAACGGTTTTGGACAGCATCGACAAAATCTCTCAACTGCAAATATTCACCGGCCGTAACACTAATGACTTTGGGCGTTACCACCCGGAGATTAACGCTGGAGAAGTTAACTTTAATACTTTGAATGATGGAAATTTCACTGGCCGAGAAGGGCTGATGGTCTAATTTGCTGAAAATACGGCGCTGAAAATACGGGCCGCTATAATTTCTGATGATCGGGGCGGGAGCAACTTGAATATTATTTGGGATAGATGAATCTTCTTGAGCAAATACAGGAGCTGCATGAAAAGATAGACAGAAATAAATAATTATAAATAATTTAAACGGGGTGAGACCACGGACCATTGGAAATATCGCCATCAGCTTTGACCCTCCGAATGATAGCACTATGTGAAAATAAAAAAACCGCGCTGCCTATGATCGCTATAATTTCGGCAGCCCGGCTACCAAAAAACATAAGGCCCGTGGCTTTGCCCATGGCTTCGTTCAAGTGCTTTCGCCTTGAACTTCGCCAGGCCCGGCGTAGCTCAAACGTAAGAAATTTTGAGCGGAGTCGGGGTCCCCGCTTTTCAACGGGTTTGCGTTTTCGATTTACAATTAAAATATAAAACATAATCAGGAAAAAACAATATGGTAAGACCGCTATGGAGAAAACGGTTTCCGGAGAAGATATATTTTGCAGTTAACAACCGAAGTGGGGATTAAAATTTCAGGTATTTATCCCAGCACAGGAAGAGCTCTTTGGTGGCCTGGATATCCCGCATACAGTAGCGGGCAATGTCCTGGTAGCGGCCATCCTTAAAATAGGCCTTTACATCCAGGCCGGTCATACCCTCTTCTTTGGGGCTTTTGATCCCGAAGGCCTTGCACCACATATGCAGGCTGAATTTCCGCCGCATAGCGTCATAAAAGCACAGCTGGTCAGCCAGGTCGCAGTGCATTTTATGGTCATAGCGGTAGGGGACCAAATTTTTAGTGGAGCGGATCTTATGGATGGCGGAACGGATCATGACGAACGGGCCGTCAAACGCCCGGCCGCTGAAGGTAATGAACTGGTCATATTTAGCGAGCTTACTCCAAAAATTATTCAGGATATCGATCTCACTTCCCGAGATAAATTCGATCGCGCCTTCGGTGAATTTTTCCTGCTTCTTGGAATTATTCTGATAAAAAACAACCCCTTTTTCCGTCTCCACCTCTAACATGCCGATGGCAACGATCTGGGCCGTGACCGGAAAGAAACTTAGGCTGTTCTTGGCATCTTCGATCTCCTGGTCATTTTCCGCGTACTTTAAAAAGTATTCTTTGGAAGTTTCATCCAAAGAATCAAAATCACAACCTACGGTTTCGACGTCAAATACGAGTTTGGGCATATTTTGTAATTCCTTTAAAGAATCCAGAGGCAAGATGTCAGAGGTCGGAAAAGCACAAATCGCCCTTTCTGACTTCCGGCTTCTTACTTCTGACTTCTGATTCGAGCAAAAAATTGCTGAAGCAATTTTTTGCTCTTCTTCCCCGGCCTCTCCTCCACCCCGTTTGAAACATCAACGGCGTAAGGTTTGACGGCCTTTATCGCGTCAGCAACATTATAGGGGTTTAACCCACCGGAGAGAATAATATTCTTTTTGAATGTCTTTCCTTTAATAACGTCCCAGTTGAAAGTTTGGCCTGTCCCGCCGAAAGTACCGGCCTTAAAGGTGTCCAAAAGATACGCGTCCACGGGGTAGGGCCGCGTCTTCGCTAAAGTGCTTTCGCCTTTAGCTTCGCCGGGCTCCATCCGAAAAGCCTTAATGATCTTAAAACCCTTCAACCTTTTGCAATAAGCAGGTGACTCATCACCATGCAGTTGGATCGCCTGCAGGCCGCATTCTTCAGCGACTTTTTTAACAACCGATCCCTTTTCATTAACAAAAACCCCGACCGGTGTCACAAAAGGCGGCAGCTGCTTAATGATCCTTTTCGCCTTCGCAGGCGCGACATACCGCGGACTTTTTTTATAAAAGATAAATCCCAGAGCCCAGGCCCCGCGATCCACCGCGTACAAAGCATCCGCTTCATTCGTTACCCCGCAGACCTTAATTTTGACCATAATAACAACGTCCTTTGGGTCGTTGAGTCTCTTGAATCATTGGGTCTTTAGACACAACGACACAACAACTCAATAGACACTATTTACCATGCATAACTTCCTGGATCTTTTGCCCGATATCCGGCGCCTTCATGAACGTCTCGCCGATCAAGACCGCGTGGCTGCCAATTTCTTTCATCCGCACAACTTCCTCGTGCGCCGTAAACCCGCTTTCCACCACAATGACTTTTCCTTTGGGGATCTTCGGGATCAACCGTTCACTGACCTTTAGGTCCACCTCAAAGGTATGCAAATTCCTATTATTGATCCCGATGATATTGGCCCCGGCCTTCAAGGCCCGCTCCAATTCTTTTTCATCATGGACCTCAACCAGGCAATCCAAATCCAGGTCCGCGGCCACGCGGAGCAGATGTTTTAACTGCTCATCCGTCAAGATCGCCACGATCAGAAGGACCGCGCTGGTCCCGAAGGCGAACGTTTCAAAGATCTGCCCTTCCTCCAGAATAAAATCTTTGGTCAGGACCGGGACACTGAAATGCTCGCTCACCCGCTGGACATACGGCGGTTTACCCAGAAAATATTTTTCCTCGGTCAAGATCGAGATCGCGGCCGCGCCGTTCTTCACATAAATATCCGCGATGCTTGAGACATCGAAAGTATCCCGGATCAGCCCCCGTGACGGCGAGGCCTTTTTGATCTCGGCGATCAGATTGATCTGGCCCGGTTTAGAAATCGCGTTTTTAAACAGATTGTAACGGGTAAATTTCTCGTCCGCGACTTTCTTCCGGATGGAATTATAATAAGGCTGCTTCTGTTGTATGTATTCGCGCTTTTCCTTCAGTATTTTTTCTAAAAAATCATGCATACGAGCGGGTGAATTCCTTTAACGCTTCTAATTTCTTAGCCGCCTGGCCTGAATCAATGGATCCCGCGGCCAGTTTTAACCCTTCCTTAATATCGTTCACCTTATCAACCAGATAAAACGCGTACGCGGCGTTCAAAAGCACGATATCGCGCTTTGCCCCTTTTTTACCTTTGAGAATATCGTTCGCGATCTTTACACTCTGCTCCAAACTATCGCTCCTTAACGCGAGCTGGCTGGTTTTAAGGATCCCCAGCTCCTGCGGCTCAATGTCATAGGACATGATATCTTTCCCTGTGTACTCGCAGACAAAGGTTTTTGCGGTGGTGGTGATCTCATCCAGGCCGTCGCTGCCGCAGACGACCAGCGCTTTTTTCAGACCCAAATTCTTTAAAACCTGGGTAATGGGCTCGACCAGGTCCCGGTTATAAACACCCACGATCTGATGCGTGGCCGACGCCGGATTGGTCAGCGGCCCCAAAATATTAAAGATCGTTTTTACCCCTAACTGTTTTCGCACCGCGGCCACATTTTTCATGGCCGGATGAAGCCTTTGCGCGAATAAAAAGGCAATGCCGATCTTATTCAGCGATCCCTTGAGATATTTTTCTTCCAAATTTAAATTAACGCCTAAGGCCTCTAATACATCCGCGCTGCCGCAAGAGCTGGAGACGGACCGGTTGCCGTGTTTGGCGACGGCAACGCCCGCGCCCGCCACAACCAGGGCGGTCACCGTTGAAATATTAAAAGTGCTTTTCTGGTCGCCGCCGGTGCCGCAGGTATCCAAAAGGATCTTATGTTTAGACTGGACCTTGACCGAAAAGTCGCGCATGATCTTGGCCGCGCCGGTGATCTCTTCCACCGTGGGGCCTTTTTCATTTAAGGCCAATAAGAACGACGCCATCTCAGCCTGCGAGGCCTTGCCGGACATGATGATCTTCATCACATC
>MHFY01000017.1:21318-25167 GCA_001805375.1 Omnitrophica WOR_2 bacterium GWA2_47_8
GGCGGTAACACCCAAAATAAGTGGCAGATTGGTCACGGGCGTAATTCGAATAATAACAGGAGAAAGACCATCAATGCGGATATTTTGCAGCAATTCGGTATTTATCGGAATAGAAAATCCTTCCTGCTCTCTATCAGTCTTTAAATTTAAATACGTAGGATTAAGGTCAATACCACCTTTGAGATCCTCTTCAACCTTTAGGCCCGGATCGCTGTCTGTAACCTCAACTTCTCCACCTGCATCCTTAGTTGGCCTGGAAGAATTTACTGTGGCTAATTCTTCCCTTGAAGTTAAAACAGGCTTTCCATCGCGTAAAACATACACCCTGAGTTCTGGTGTAACATCTTCGAAGTCTCTCACTCGGATAGCCATCTCCGGCGTTATGATTAACGTTGATCGCAGATTTCCTTCTGCATCATAATCATAAAAGAAAACCGGCATATCAAAAATCGAGAAATTCGTGATTTTGATCATTTCACTATTTGCTGATCGCTGGGGTTGAAATCCTAACCCTGTCTTAAACTGCATAAGCCCGGTACTTAAATGGTGACCGTATAAATTGGTGTCCACCCCATAATTCAATCTTTTCAAACCTTCCATAATCGACTGACGCATCAGTGTCTGTACCAAAAAAGACTGTATCCCGCGTACAATCCTTGTATCGGTCGCCGAATAAGAAATAGAATAATGATCAGAAAATTTACGCGCGACGATCCCACCGATGACTTTTCCATCCTTTTTAAGATAAATTCCTACCCGCCCTTTTCTAAGAAACTCCTGGGGCGTTACTTTCTCTTTTTCAATGTCCTCTAATAACGGCTTGCGGCCTCTTTCCTTTTCATCCATTATAGTCACATATAATTTTAGAAAATCTTCAATGCCCTCCGCACTCTCGCCACCATCAACGACTAACTCTAATTCGCCTTTGGCCAAAGCTCCATCAATATTAGCTGTGTCCTTTTTAAATTGCCGTCGGTGTTTACTATCAAATCGATTATAATATTCTTCCATCGCTTGATCAACTGTCTGCCCTTCCTGCAAAACCGGCAAAGTCAAGGCATGGGTAATTTTCCTTGGCTTATAAAAATAACCCTGGGGCCCTAAGGCTGCTTGTTGTTTTGGAGAAGGTTCCACGATCTGGACCATATGCGCGTTGGGCAAGCTTTCTGCGTGCTTAAGTTCCTCATCTGTGGCATCCGCCCCTAAAACTGCGATATTTAAATCAAATCGCGACTCCATGACAACACCAGCTGATTTTACCATTAAGGGCATTGATCTAAGAACCACCGTATTTCTAACTTCTTTTTTTTCCCCTTCTCCTATCACGGCAACAGGTTTTTCAATATTATCATCTATTACCTCACCAGCCGTTACCTTTTTAGTTGGCGCTTGCCGATATAACCCCGCCTGAATTTTTCCCGGAACATCCTCGCCATAGGTATCAGAATAGTCATAGGTTGATCGGCCAGGGAATAAAACAACCTTCAAGGACTGCCCTCTGACATTACTCATAAAAGAACTAAGTTCCTTCTTATCTCGTAAAATAGGATCATCTTCAAAGACAATTGGTAAACCAGTCTTATCAGAAAGATTTTTAAGCATGCCATAAAGCCTATCAATATGTTTCGTTCCGAATTGCCGCGCTTTTTCCTCAACAAATATCACCGGCTGCTTTTTTCCATTCTCATCCTCCATAATCCTTAAACGAACGACACGGCGGGTTGACACAACACGCCTATCCTTATCCAGAAGCGTTATGGCCTTGTTCGTCCCATTGACCAGATATCCGGCCAGCCCGCGGTTTAGATTGCTTCCGTAAGTACAGCTTTGGCACGCGGTTGATCCGGGATAATTCCCAATATTAAATAACGTATAAAAATCATCAGTAAACTCCGCGATTAGGCCATCCCCTAAACCTTCCGACAGCGTTTCTTCCCAGTTACGAACTTTGGCGACTCGTTCCTTTAAATCCTCAAATCCGGGAACACTCTGTAATTTTTCATAAAGGGTTTTACCTTCCGCTCTTTCTAATTCCGCCTCAATTTCTTCTTTTTCCTCATCTGATAGTTGGTCAATTTCAATTCTTATAATTTCATCAAGCGTTTCAAGATAATCCTCGCTTTGATATTTCCACTCTTTAAACTTTCCGTCGATTTCCGCCATCAAAGCTGAAAAAATATTCTGCACAATCTCCGGGTCATCGATATTACTTAAATAGATACCAATTAAGGCAAAGATATCTCTCTCCCGATGATCGCTCCACTTAAATTGAGGACTCTTCAGAACATATTCCCGCATTTTGTTCAAGACATCCTTTTCGTTCTCTACTTTTATTTTACCTTTTAATGCGTTTAATAGCTGGTCAACCACCTGACTTTTTCCCAGAACAATAAATCCCTCTAACTTCTCATCATTAATCGTTAAAGTTCTTAACAATTCATCGACTATCTCTTTTGCTAAATTAACCAAAGGAGAATTCAATCCCGAACCTGCCTGTCTACATATGGCCGAAAATTTTTCCAGATAGATGACGAGCTGTTGATAAAATTTTTCACAGTTCTCAACAGAAGGCGGACCCATTCTCTGGACCAATACTAAGATGATACCCGAAAAGACAAATACTTTTCCAGGATATTTAATCGCCGAAAATAAACCCATCTGCTCGAAAAGGGTATTTTTCAGCGTGGCCAACTGATTACGCAAGGTTTGATTTCCATTTAGTGCCGAAATTAATTGGCGGAATGTTTCTAAAGATTTTTCACTGGCTTCCAATTTTAGCAAAGGTTCATAAAACACATGCGGGACCTGTGTCCTCATCTGCGGCGGCGTAATACGCCCTTCTAATCTGGGAAGAACCGCAGAAACTCCTTGTGGAAGCTGCCTGGCAGAGTATTGTCTGTCTCCATATAATTTACGCGCCTGTTTAAAGGCTTCTTTTCTTTCTTGTGCTTCAAGTTCTTGGGCAGCGCCCAGAAATTCATTAAAGGCCTCGTTATCAATAAAAAAATTTCTATATTGAGTTAAAAACTGCCTGACAAAAGGCGATATATTCTTCGCTGAAATTTCTTTTCCTTCTTTCATCTCATTAATCGTCTTCACCAACACGGCGTTATCCGTATCCGTGCTAAATAGCAACTTAAAAAATATTCTTTCCCGGCTTTCTTGTGACTGATAACTAAATTGCACAGTCAATTCCTGAAAGACCTCCTGTGCCTGATCTGCGGCTAGCCCGCTCACTGCCTGTAAACTACTGACTAGAATAACCTCTCTTCTGTGCTGGCCGACGCTTTCCAGCTTAAATTTGATAAGATCTAAGACACTGATCTCTTGTTCTTGGGCTATTGTGTTTAATTCAGCAAAAGTGTTAGCCTTATCAACAGCTTCTAACACTCCAATTAAATCTTGCTGCGTCTTTTTTTGTGCCTCCAAAGCCGCTACAATTGGTGAAAGGCTTTCTATCTTATCCTGAAGGACAAAGAGATTAGAGAGGATCCATTGCATCTCTCGCAGCACAAATTCCGCATTCGGCTGTCCTTGGAGAGTCTCTTTTAAATCCTCAGCGATTTCATCCAAAGACTGCTTGGGATCTTCAAGGACCGCGCGAATAATTCTTTTAATCTGATCAAGCGTAAGATTGGCCAATAATTTATTTATTTGTGGAATATCAATGGTATAACTTTGTGGATCATTACGAAAATAGGTGTTAAAAGTGTCTCTCGCAAAAGACAGGAGTAACGCGTCTCCGAACAACGAATCAAATAAACTCATCTTCTCATCCTCGCCTAATCTGCGCTCCGCCGGATGCAGGGTCTCCTCTCGGTTAAGGTTGTAGGCGATTTCGTTAATGGT
>MHFY01000017.1:25220-32323 GCA_001805375.1 Omnitrophica WOR_2 bacterium GWA2_47_8
TGAATGAATAAAGGCGCTGCTTGCAAAGCAAAATCAGAATGATCGCGCAGGGCATACCTAAATCTATCCTGAATCGCTTCAATAACCCCAAAACCCACCTGCATTCGCGGTCGATCTTGATAAACCTCCCTATCTTCTTCAAGCAGTTTTAACAATGCTAAAGTAATTTTTTTGCCATGCTGTGGTGCCCTTTTTGCTGCTACCTTAAGCAAAACTTCTATAGCCTCTGATTGAGGTTCTCTTTCATCTCCCCTCTTAACCGCTGCTATAATGGTTCTCTCCTTCTGTGATGATCGATCTAGAAAACTTACTAACGCGGTTTGGAGCCACTCCTCTTCTGCCGCCCAAACATCTAACCCCGAAATCCACTGAGGCGAATCCAAGTCTTTAAGGTGGCGATCAGGCTGGTCTACATCTTCAACTACTTCATATAAGGCCACATCAAACGCTTTTATAACTTTTTCCCGAAGAGGCGGGCTCTTTCTAGAAATAAGAACTAAACTTTTTGCAGCTTCTTGGGCTGGGCCGCCTTGATGTAAACAAACTTTTAACGTTTCTAAAACAGACTCTCCTACAAAATCTGGGCGTGCCGCAACTAATTTTCCAAGCATGAAAGATAATAATTCTCTCTTTTTATAGATAGAACTGCGTTCCGCGCTTTTACGCGAATGCTGCCCCAATGGATGTTCTCCAAGTGTCATTTGACGTCTATTGAGACTAGGAGAGCGTAAAGCGTCATTCAGATCGTTTATCCCTTTCTCAAGCGCTGCTATTGTTTCAGGCCGAATAAATTCCGCATTTTCGGCTAATGCCTCAGCAGCTTCTTTACTACCCGCTGTCATAGCGGTTTCTAAGGCAGAACGGGCATCTTCTCGCGCGAGAGGAACATTTTTCACGATAGCTCCCAAACATCTGGCCGCATAGCTCATATGCTTGTTCTCAGAAACATCTCCCGGTTCCTGCCTGACTAGGAAACCCCCTACCACCTGCACTACCCCCTGAGTGATAAGTTCAGGCCGTCTCTGCGCAATACTTTCAAAAACTTCAGAAATGCGGAATGAATCTGCTCTGCTTGAACTCGTTGCATCCATTAAGGCTTGCATTGTTTGTGGCCTTAAACGCTTCATATTAGCCTTGAGGATTCTACCTGATGACTCATCAACCCCTTTTTGCCTAATAACTTGCTCAAAGGCTTCTAAGGCGTCCATCCGATCATAAAACACCATACTTCCAAGAAGGCTCACGGCCTGTGTACCGATTTGCGTATCAACATCCCCAATTATAGTAATATCCCTTAATGCTTTTACTGTGGTTCCTTGAAGCGCTTTAAGTTCCGGCTGCATCTTGCTCATCCGTTCCATAATTTCACTAATTTGGTCTGATAAACCCGCTTCATAACGCCCCTGACTTTCTAAATCTTTTAATCTTGCCGTCAAATATACAAAAGCATTCTCTAAGACTTGTATTTGTGTAGCTGCTGAATTCAAAATTTGCGGATTATCTGAAAGTACTCGAAAAATTGTTTGTGCCCTTTGTCTCCCAGCAAAAGCAATAATCTGTTCTCTAAATTCCGGATTCCTGCGCGCTATTTCTATAAGGGCATAAGAAACCGTGTCCCGATTCTTTTCTTCTTCCACTGCTTGTTCTAACGCCTCAACGGTTCCTAACTCAATTGGAAAAGGAAATGACGCCTTCACCCTCGATATGTCTAAAAATAACCATAAGGCCCTTTCATGTCCCTGCAAAGCGGCTTCCCCTGAGGCAGCGTACGCTCTTCTTTGAAACCTTCCCTGCTTTTTCATCACAGCGAAACGTTCGATACTATAAAGAGCATCTTTATCCCCGGTTAAGGCCTGGGCTCGTGTCATTTCAAACATTTCATCATTAACCAAAGAAGAATCAAAATTTGGTGAAAATTTTGCAATAAACGAAGCCGCATCCGCATCGGAGGCAGCTAAACGTTGTAAACTCCTCACTGTGTCTGCTGTTAAATATTCAACCCAGATGCTCCAATTTCCTCCCATGAAGGACACTAATTCCTTTACTGCTTCAATATCTCCCTGATTAATTCTTTCCTGAAAAGCCATAAGTTGAGCAAACTTATCTCCACCATCACCTGCTATTGTGATATCGAAATTCGTAATAGGCTCGGTCAGTTCCTGCTCTTTAATGTTCTCTTGATAACCCTGAGCTTCCTCTATCTTTCCTTCTGCGATGAGTCCTTTGACGTGGGATTCTTTCCAGCGTTTAATCAGCCAATTTTGGCGGCGAATTTTTTCTTGAACACTTACGTTGGCGTCATTGGCCCACACCCTCAAACGCTCGCCTAAACGGCCGGCTAGAATATCCGCTTCTGTAGCGATTTTTTCCTGAGAGTCTAGGGCTATAACAATAACTTCTCTTAATTCCGCAAGTTCGTGTTGCGCCTTTGCCTCATCCCGGGCATATACCGCCAACTGATAACTACCACGACCCGCGTGATCTTTTTCAAATCTCTTATCAATAACAACTAAAATTCCGTCGTCTTCTAGACGCAGTTCCCTCTGAGGTGAACTTATTTTCCCTCCAGCCCTTCGTACGGCATTCGTTAAATCATATCCTTTTAAAGGATCATAGTCCGTTATACCTATTTCAGATGCAATGGATTGTATGACCTGACTAAATTGACCGGCCTCATGGTATCTCTCGTGTTCCATCCGATTGAATCTTGCCTGAACAAGAACCACCGGCCCCTGTGTTCCTAAATCACTGTCCTGAACCGCCTGAACGGTTGCCGGCCTGAAATCTGCTGGGACCTCAAACCCGCCGGCAAAATACTTTCGGGGGATCACCTCTTGCGTTAATGGATCATAATCTTCTTTGATATAGCTGTAGACACCCTGTTTGAACGCTTCGAGATACTGCTCATAAATCTGCTGCTTGGTATTTTTATCCTCCATTTCAATGCCGAATGTTTTGCTTTTATTGGAGTACGCTTTATTAAGTAAACTCTCTTGCAAGTTCTGTTTGTACCAAATAGCGAGAATCAGCGACTGATAAATCTGCCTTAGATTGGCAAAATTTTTGCCCTCATTAATCTCTTTTTCAATCTCCGGTAAAATAACTTCTTTAACAATAGCTGAAGAAACACGGTTAACCTGCTGCACATCATCGCTCTTTAACTGATCCGTTCCGAATTCATCACTTTGAATATTATGTTTGACCGATAAATAATCTTCTTCCAGCATGACCTTCAAATGACTTTCAATCACATAGGCGGCGCCTTTGCTCTCGTAAACTCTCGCTTTATCAGGAACAATCCAGACTTTATTAAAGGTATTAACCGGGATATCAGTTGTCCCATAAAGTTCAAAGGCGCGTTTATAAATACGCTCCCAGAATTTTCTGCCTAAATCATCTTCGGGATAAATCAGCGATGCGGTTAATTGCTTTAAAATATAATCCTGGCTTAAAAGGTCTCGTCCCATTTCGGTTGTGCCAAATTCTTGCGGAATGATTTTATCCTTTTCATAAGGTGAAAGATTGACCCAAAGTTTATCCTGCGGAATGGTTAAGGATGCTAAAAAGTATTTAATTAATTTGGCGGACTCTTCTTTTAAAGCCTCACCTTGAAGACCGGAATGTCCGGTATCGATAATAAAATCGAATTCAAAAGGGTTTTCAGGGTGAATTTTAAGACCCTTCATGATTGGTGTAGTGAAGGGCTGGCTAACTGAGACCATGGTTCCTGGGGAAGGTAAATTGAGCGTTGTCTGGACCGTGGCCGGCTGAGCGTATCCTATTGGAATTATTGAGTTTAAAGAAAAGGCGGCAACAACCAGATAAATGGTTATTTTATAAAAAGCCTTAGATAAAACTTTAGAAAGCGTAGTATTCATTAGAGTATTAATACTATAGGGATGCTTAAAGTATATATTACTCTATAGGAAAAAGGTAGGAAGCCAACGGGTTTAAAGAAACCGTTTTCAGGCCCTTTTTTAGGCTATTTCAAGGAGAGAAAATTTTTCAAGATGGTCTTCCCGGTCTTGGTAAGGATAGATTCGGGATGGAACTGCACACCCCAAATCGGAAGTGTTTTATGAGAAACGGCCATGATCTCCTTGTCCTGATCTTTCGTCCAGGCCGTGACCTCGAGGCAATCGGGGAGTGTTTTCTTGTCAATGACCAAGGAATGGTAACGCGTGGCTTCAAAAGGACTGGTAACATTTTTAAATAAGCCTTTTTTGTTGTGCGAAATTGGGGAAGTCTTGCCGTGCATGAGATGTTTGGCCTGGATGATCTTTCCGCCGAAGGCGTAACCGATGGCCTGATGGCCTAAACAGACGCCTAGGATCGGGATCTTTCCGCCGAGTTCCTTGATAATGTCCACCGAGATACCGGCATCTTCGGGCCGCCCCGGGCCGGGGGAAATAACGATGCGGGACGGTTTCAAGTCTTTGATCTTCTTGATCGTCAAGGCATCGTTGCGGAAGATCTTCATCTTGGCCTTAAGCTCGCCGAAATACTGCACCAGGTTATAGGTGAACGAATCGTAATTGTCGATGATTAATAACATATTATTAAAGGGATAAGAGGTACGGGGTAGGGGCTAAAAATTTTTTCTTATCCCTTACCCCTTATCTCTTCCCTCTATTCTTTCTCCTTCCAAACCTTCGCGCCTAAACCGCGCAACTTCTCGTCCATATTCTCATACCCGCGCTCTAAGTGGTAAATGCGGTGGATCTCTGTCCTGCCCTTCGCGGCCAAGCCGGCGATCACCAGCGCCGCTGACGCGCGCAGGTCCGACGCCATGACCGGCGCGCCGTAAAGGGATTTGACCCCCTCGATGATCGCGCTATACCCTTCTCTCCGGATCTTCGCGCCCATGCGGTTCAACTCCGCGATGTGGATAAAACGGTCCGGAAAAACCTTTTCCGTGATCACGCTCACGCCCGGTGTGGTGGCCATCAGCGCCATGAATTGCGCCTGCAGGTCCGTCGGAAATCCAGGATAGGGATAGGTTGTCAAACTGACCGGCTTCAAATTTTTCCGGCTGGTAATTTTTACGGTATGCCCTTTTTGTTTATAACTCACCCCCGCCTCTTGCACATGATGCAGAAGCGCCATAATGTGGGTCGGGTTTAGATTTTTGATCGTGATATCGCTCTTTGTCGCGGCGGCCATCAAAACATACGTGCCGGCCTCGATACGGTCCGGCCCGATCTTATATTCCGCGCCGTGCAGGGATTTGACCCCGCGCACAGTGATCTGCGGGGTGCCGTGGCCCATGACCTCCGCGCCCATGGCGTTTAAAAAATTTCCCAGATCAACGACCTCGGGTTCGCAGGCCGCGGAATCAATGATCGTGACCCCGCTCGCAAGTGTCGCCGCCATCATGACATTAGCGGTTGCCAGGACAGAGGACCCGAATGTCCCGCCTAAATAAATATATGTCCCTTTTAATTTATTGGCCTTGGCATGAACATAACCGCTTTCAACATGGATCTTGGCGCCCAATCCCATGACACCTTTAATATGCAGGTCCACCGGCCGGATCCCGATAACGCACCCGCCGGGTAAAGAAACAGACGCTTGTCTAAATTTTGCCAACAGCGGCCCGAATACGCAAAACGAACCGCGCATAGTGGACACCAATTTATAATCCGCAACGTAACTGGTCGTCGGTTTGCTGACAATGACCTTATCTCCTTCCAACACAGCGGATTTTCCCAAGGAACGCAACAATTTGATCATCGTTAACGTGTCGCGCAGCCGAGGGACATTGTGGATCACACAGGGTTTGTCGGTTAAAAGCGTGGCCGCTAAAACAGGCAAGGTCGCGTTCTTGGAACCACTGACGGAGATCTCTCCCCTTAATTTCTGTCCACCTTCGATGACGAGTTTTTCCATATTCCCTTTCGTCGTTCGTCGCTCGTGAAACGTCGTTCGTCCGCTTCACGTTTCACGATTCACGCTTCACAATTATAATTCTATCCCTATTGGTCAAATCTTGTATTATTTCCCAATTCTTATACCCGGAATACGAAGCAAATATATTCTTTATATCTTCCGCCTGATCATCCCCTATTTCAAATAAAAGGAACGCGTTGTGCTTTAAAATATCCGCCGCGCCGGCAATGATCACACGGTAGAAATCCAACCCGTCCTCCCCGCCGTCCAACGCCAGGGCCGGTTCGCGCCGCACTTCCAGCTGAAGCGACGATAACTGCGAACGCTTCACGTACGGAGGGTTAGAAATAATCATATCAAAAGTTTTTCCTTCGGTTCTAAATTTATTCAGAAAGTTTTTCATGTCGCCGTTTAAGAAAGTGATCCGTTGCTCTACTCTATTATAAGCGGCGTTGTGTTGCGCCACCTCCAGCGCATCCTGAGAAATATCAACCGTTGTGACACGGCAATTCTTGATAAAATGCGCCAACGCGACCGCGATATTCCCGGAACCGGTGCCGAGGTCCAAAATCTCAATTTCTCTATCCGCAAAAGCCTTTGCCTTCTCTAAGGCCAGCTCAACTAAAGTTTCGGTCTCCGGCCTGGGAATCAAAACCCGTTCATCAACTAAAAATTTAAGGCCCATAAAATCCCAGGACCCTAAAATATACTGCAGCGGCTCGCCTTCGGCTCGCCGCTCTTTCATCTTTTCAAACCTTGCCGAATCTTCCGGGTTTAATTTAACCGGTTGCGCATAAAGATCGCTCCGGCTGCAGTTTAAGATCGACGTTAACATTAATTCTTTTTCGTTCATGGTATGTTTTATTTTAAACGACACTAGCGCACTCGAACACCCGACACTAGTGCTCCACGCTGTTACGAGTGTCTAGTGTTCTGGTGCTCTGGTGCTCTTTATTGTATTGCCTCTTTCTCCGCTTCGACTTCCGCCTTTAAAAGCGCGTCGGTCAATTCTTCCAGATCGCCTTCCATGACCTTGGGTAACTGATGCGTGGTAAAACCAATGCGATGGTCTGTGACTCTATGATCCGGATAATTATAGGTGCGTATTTTTTCGCTTCGGTCTCCGCTTCCGACTTTCGCTTTTCTCTCTTTGGAGGCCTTCTCCTGCGCGTCTGATTTCATTTTATCCAGGATCCGCGCGCGCAGAACACGCA
>MHFY01000018.1:0-1114 GCA_001805375.1 Omnitrophica WOR_2 bacterium GWA2_47_8
CAAACACTTGAAAATTCTTTCGCTCATCCGGACATACGCCTGGATTATGCCTATGCGGAATTTATGCCGCCGGAAATCCCGGGACTGAAAATGGCCGGCGGTAAGCATTTAATGAAGGATTATCTTTGGGCCCCGACAGACATGCTTTGGGATTCCGATATTAATCCGGAGGGCGGGTCCGTACATTATGAGCATGCCCTCATCAAGGATGTTACCGGGTATTTAAACACTGGTGTATGGGTTATCGATGAAAACGGCGCGACCGACCGTACCGATCCCTTTATGAACTTTGTTCAAATCGGTGCGAAGGCCAAAAACGAAAACCTGGGCGTTGAAGCTAATACAGCAGGGATTTTTTATGGCTTTCACGGGGTCAAAGGAACCGACCTTGATTTTGAAAGAAATACCAACACCCAGATCGGCGGCGCAGCTGATGCCGGTTTGCGTTATGACTATGATTCCATCGGCACGTCAACCGAGATCAGCGTCAATAAACCTTTAGCCATGATGGGCATTGATCAAATCGAACATGCCGCTGTTTTTGGAGATTATATCTATAACCTCGATAGCGGTGATGGTGCCGACGAGATTGATGACGGTTTCGGCTGGACGGTCGGGGCTCGTTTTGGTGACAAAAAAGTGGTGGATTGGGGTCACTGGCAATTCAAATATCTTTATAGCAATCTCCAAAAGGATGCCTTTCCGGATATCTTCCCTGATTCCGATCGTCATGGCGGGGACACGGATACGAAAGGCCATGAGGTTGTGCTCGATTTCGGTATCAATAAAAATACAAGCGTTTCCCTGGATTATTATCAGTCGCGAAGAATGCGCGCTGCGGAAGCGACCGAACACCTTGTCCAAGGGGATATTAATTTTAAATTTTAAAAAAACTTTAGGAGGATGTCATGAAAAAATTTCTTACTCTAATGCTGATGCTGGTCTTAAACCTCTCCGGCAATTCTCTTTACGCGGCCGGAGAATTGATCCGCGTTGACGGCTCAAGTACGGTCTTCCCTATTACCGAAGCCGTCTCTGAAGAATTTCAAAAAGGCTCCGGCGGCATAAAGGTCATGGTCGGGATCTCCGGGACCGGTGGCGGATTCAAACGATT
>MHFY01000018.1:1125-8967 GCA_001805375.1 Omnitrophica WOR_2 bacterium GWA2_47_8
AAACGGACATCAGCGACGCCTCCCGCCCTATTAAATCCAAAGAACAAGATTCCTGCAAGGAAGGGAATATTGAATATATCGAACTTCCTGTGGCCTATGATGGTTTGGCCGTGGTTGTCAGCAAAAGCAACACTTGGGTCGACCATTTAACCGTCAAGGAACTGAATAAGATCTGGGCCCCCGAATCCCAGGGCGTTATTACCAAATGGGATCAGATCCGGCCGGAATTCCCTGACGCGGAGATCCGTCTTTTCGGACCGGGGACCGATTCCGGCACTTTTGATTATTTCACGGAAGTGATCAACGGCAAATCCGGTAAAAGCCGCGGTGATTATACCGCCAGCGAAGACGATAATGTGTTGGTGGAAGGCGTCGCGTCTGAAAAGAACGCCATCGGCTACTTCGGGCTGGCG
The DNA here is from genome assembly GCA_001805375.1 of Omnitrophica WOR_2 bacterium GWA2_47_8. Taxonomy (GTDB): domain Bacteria; phylum Omnitrophota; class Gorgyraeia; order Zapsychrales; family GWA2-47-8; genus GWA2-47-8. The sequence goes on from MHFY01000018.1 coordinate 1,539, forward strand.
TATTACGAGCAAAACAAGGACCGCCTTAAACTTATCCCCATTGATGATGAAAATCCGTCCAACGGGAACGGCGCGATCACCCCTTCCGTTGAAACCGTCATGGCTGGGACCTATCAGCCTTTGGCAAGGCCGATCTTTATTTATGTCAGCGCTGCGTCCGCGAAAAAAGATCATATCCGCAAGTTCCTTGAATATTATCTGACCCACGCCGCCCCTTTGGTTGAGGAAGTCGGCTATATCCCTTTGCAGGAGGAATCGTATCAGGCGGGCCTGGACCGTTTTCAAAGCAATATCACGGGTTCGGTGTTCAACAAGGGAACAGACACCCGGATCACCATGGCTGAACTGCTTCGTATGGAAAAATGATACAAAGTTCCCAAAATAAAAGCATCAGAAAATTAAAAGAAAAACTGATCGAGAGGCTGCTTTTTCTCTGCAGCCTCTTTTCAGTCTTCACCACAGCCTCCATTATCTACATTCTGGTCTCGGAATCCATTGGGTTCTTTAAGGTCGTGCCGGTTTTCGATTTCTTAACAGATACCCAATGGACTCCGCTTTTTACCATCAAGCATTTTGGTATCCTTCCTTTATTAAGCGGAACACTCCTCACAACGCTCATTGCGGTTCTCGTGGCTGTTCCGTTAGGACTGACAGCGGCGGTGTATTTAAGCGAATACGCGTCTTCAAAATTCCGCAACACCGTCAAACCGGCTATGGAAATCCTCGCCGCCATCCCCACGGTCGTTTACGGATACTTCGCCCTCCTTTTTATAACGCCTTTTTTAAAAAAATTCATCCCCGGTTTAGCCGGTTTTAACGCGCTGTCAGCCGGATTTGTTATGGGCATCATGATCATTCCGCTTGTGGCTTCATTAAGCGAAGACGCCCTTCACGCGGTCCCCAATGGTCTGCGCGAAGGCGCCTATGCCTTAGGTTCCCAGAAAATCCAAGTGGCGTTCTGGATTGTCTTGCCGGCGGCCCTATCGGGGATCACGGCCTCCATTATCCTGGCCGTGTCCCGTGCCGTCGGTGAAACCATGATCGTCGCCATCGCGGCCGGACAGCAACCCACGCTGACCTTTAATCCTCTCGTCCCTATTGAGACGATCACCGCTTATATCGTACAGATCAGTTTGGGCGACACGCCTCATGGGACACTGGAATATCAAACGATCTTTGTCTGCGGCTTGACACTTTTTCTGCTCACCTTTGGCTTGAACGTTATCAGTTTTAAATTAAAGCGCCGCTTTCAGGAAATCTATGAATAAAATCATTTCAAACAAACGGATCAATAAAATCTTTAACGCGGTGGGCTTAGGCTCAACACTGTTTGGGCTGCTGATTTTATCCATTTTGCTTTTTGATGTCATAAGCGACGGCTGGCGGCGTCTGGGATTCGATTTCCTGACCAGTTATCCGTCGCGCAAACCCGAACAGGCGGGCATCCTCTCCGCCTGGGTCGGAACGGTGTGGATCATGATCACAACCGCGCTGCTTTCCATTCCCTTAGGCATAAGCTCGGGGATTTACTTGGAAGAATACGCGCCTAAAAACAGGTTCACGGATTTTATTGAGATCAATATCGCCAATTTAGCCGGCGTGCCGTCGGTCATTTACGGAATTTTGGGCCTCGGATTATTTGTCCGCGGAATGCATTTGGGCAGAAGTATCCTGGCCGGAGGATTAACATTAGGGTTATTGATCCTGCCTATGATCATCCTCACAACGCGGGAGGCTTTGCGGGCCATCCCCTCTTCTATCCGCGAAGCATCGTATGCGTTAGGAGCCACGCGATGGCAGACGGTGCGCTATCAGATCTTACCCGCCGCTATCGAAAATATTTTAACCGGAATTATTCTGGCCATGTCCCGGGCTATCGGCGAAACGGCGCCGCTGGTTACGTTGGGAGCGTTAACCTATATCCCCTTTCTTCCCACGAACCCGGTTTCATTTTCCAAAACCATTCCATTCGCGCATTTTAGTCTGCAGGGATTTTTTGATCCCTTCACGGTTTTACCGATCCAGATCTTCAACTGGGTGTCGCGCCCGCAAAAAGCTTTTCTGGTGGACGCGGCCGCCGGGATCATTGTTTTACTGATCATCACTCTCCTTATGAACGGGCTGGCCGTTGTACTGCGTCAGCATCATCAAAAAAGGTGGTAACTATGGATTTTCAGGTCGCGTTCCAAATTCAGAACGTCAACGCGTTTTATGGCCAAAAACAGGTTTTAAAAGATATTAATTTAAACATCCTGGATAAATCCGTAACCGCGCTCATGGGGCCTTCGGGCTGCGGCAAAAGCACGCTGATCCGCTGCTTAAACCGCATGAATGATCTTGTGCCAAATTTTCGCATGAATGGACAGATCATGTATCGAAATACAGACCTTTATTCCAAAGAGATCGATGTGACGGATCTTAGGCGGGAGATCGGGATGGTCTTTCAAAAACCAAACCCGTTCCCTAAAAGTATCTATGAAAATATCGCTTACGGTTTAAAAATCCACGGCGTAAATAACCGCAACTATTTGGATGAAATGGTGGAAGCGAGTTTAAAAAACGCTGCCCTGTGGGACGAAGTCAAGGACCGGCTCAATGATTCTGCCTTTTCCCTCTCCGGCGGACAGCAGCAGCGGCTTTGCATCGCCCGGGCCCTAGCGGTTAAACCGCACGTGATTTTATTCGATGAACCGTGTTCGGCATTGGACCCTATCGCCACAGCAAAGATCGAAGAATTAATGACCGAACTTAAGAAATATTACGCCTTGGTGATCGTGACCCACAATACCGCCCAGGCGGCACGAATTTCGGATTATACGGCCTTTCTTCTTTTGGGAGATATAATTGAATTCGGATCAACGGAAAAATTATTCACCGTCCCTCACGACAACCGTACAGAAGCCTATTTGACCGGAAAATTTGGTTAATAAAACAAGGAGCTATAATGATGGAAAAACTAAATTTACTTAAAAAAGAACTTATCTTTTACGCCACCCTGGTCGAAGAAATGATCGATAAAAGCATCCAGGGCCTGCTTAAACGTAAAAAAGATTTATTAGACGAGGTGATCTTGCATGATGAAAAACGGTCCAATGACTATGAATCACGGATCGATGAGATGTGCACCAACTACATCGCGCAGTACGAGCCCAAAGCCAAGGACCTGCGGTTGGTCCTTATGATCTATAAGATCAACAAGGATTTGGAACGCATGGCCGACCATGGGGTCAATATCGCTGAAAGCGGCCTTTTTATGATCTCCAAACCGGTCCTTAAACCGCTCATTGATATTCCCCGAATGGCCGAGCTGGCACGCAAGATGCTAAAAGACAGCATCACGGCCTTTATCAACGAGGATGCTCCGCTGTCTAAGGACGTCTGCCTGCGGGATAACGACGTCGACCGTCTTTGGGAACAAATTTTCAGAGAATTGGTCACCTTTATGATCTCCGATGTCAAAACCATCGAACGGGCCCTGCATTTGATCCGGATCTCGCACAATTTGGAACGGATCGCTGACCTGTCGACGAATATCGGAGAAGATGTTATTTTTATCGTTGAAGGAAAAGTCATCACCCACCACAAACTGGAGCAATGAACCCCGTTAGAAACCAGTTTCTAACGGGGTAAATATTCATATACCGATCTTAATTTTCAAGTATAATAAGGACGTTTATTGACCTTTTCTTCACTAAAAGCTTTAGCGAAGTCAATATTAGGTCTTTTCTCTAAGAGGAGAAAAGGTCTTAATATTGTACTTGTCTACCTTAAATTTTTAGAGGAAAAGACCAATAATTGAACACATCCCCCTCCTTTAAAGGAACAATGGTTTGGGCCTTCAGGCGCCAAACCATCCTTTAAATAGATTGTTTAAAGGATTCTACCCATGAAGACGAAGATTCTGGTCGTTGAAGACGAAAAGGATATCGCGGAGCTTGTTGAATACAACCTCAACCGCGAAGGTTATCACGTCATCCCCGTTTACGATGGCGAGACTGCGTTAGAAACATTAGAAAAAGAGCAGCCCGGCCTTATCATTCTGGACCTGATGCTGCCCGGCATCGACGGCCTGGAAACCTGCCGCATCATCAAACAAGACCCTAAATTAAAGAATATTCCCATTATCTTTTTGACCGCTAAAAGCGAAGAGTCGGACATTATCGTCGGCCTGCAGTTAGGCGCCGATGACTATGTCACCAAACCCTTCAGCCCCAAGATCCTTATCGCCCGGGTCAAGGCCCTTTTACGGCGCATATCCGAAAAGATCGTTTTAAAGGATCTGCGGAAATTCGACGATCTCGTCATCGATACCAAAAAATATAAAGTCAGCTATAAAGGCAAACCCATCGAATTGACCATGAGTGAATTTAATATCCTGGAATTTCTATCCCGCCAGCCCGGCCGCGTATTTACCCGGGACCAGATCGTGGATAAGGTCTGGAAGGATGGCAAATTCATCATCGACCGCGCCGTTGATGTGCACATCCGGGGGTTAAGAAAGAAACTGGACAAGGCCGCTGATTTTGTCGAAACGGTGCGCGGCGTGGGTTACAGGTTCAAGGATTCAAGCGAATGTGATGAATAAGCTTTCAAGAAAACTACTTTTAACGCAGATACTTTTCCTCACGCTCTCTCTCCTTCTTCTCGGTTACATTCTTAAAATCCCTTCTTCTCAATACGGAGCTCTTCTTTTAGCCGGGACCCTCATGGCGGTTACTTTAAGCCTTCTCCTGGAGAAATTTTTTGTTAAACCGCTGGAACAAATTCAGGCCAGAAACCTCGGCCAGATCTCGGAGGAACTGCAAAGCAAAGTGGCCGAGATCAAGGATGATAGGAGTGAATTGCGGGCCATTCTCTCCAGCATGATCGAAGGTGTTCTGCTCATTGACAAGGATGAAAAGATCATCCTGCTCAGTGATCCGGTCTGGCGGATGCTTGAACTGCGTTCCAAGGACACAATTGGAAAACCTTTTTGGGAAATTATCCGGAACGAGGAGATCAATTCCCTGTTAGAACAATCGCTTAAAGAAAAAAAAGCGACGCAAAAGGAGATCACTATCTTTTCTCCGGAAGAAAGTTACTTCAGCGTTCAGGTTTCCCCTGTTTGGTCCGAGGATTTGAAAAACTTTGCGGGAGTGGTGGCGGTATTCCACAATGTCAGTAATTTAAAAAAGCTGGAAAGGCTGCGCACCGAATTCGTGGCCAATGTGTCGCATGAGTTGAAGACCCCGTTGACCACCATCAAAGGGTTTGCTGAAACACTCAAGGACGGGGCCATGCATGACAAGGAAAAGGCCCAAAAATTTTTGGATATCATTCAAAAACATGCCCAGCGCCTAGAATATCTGGTGGATGATCTCCTGACCCTTTCAGCCATTGAATCAAGAGAAACAAAACTCAATCTCGAGCGCGCCTCCATCGGTTCAGTCATTAAATCCGCTGTTCATTTCAACAAAGAACAGCTGGAACGTCACCGCCACAAATTAGTTATCAATACCGCGCCCAACCTTCCTTTGGTTTTAATGGACTCGTCAAAGATCGAGCAGGTAATTCTAAATCTTCTGGATAATGCGATCAAATTCACCAGCCCTGAAGGCACAATTACGATCCAAGCCTTGAACGAAAACTGTTTTATCCGTATCGATGTCAAAGATACGGGCGTAGGGATCCCTCCGGAACATCTCTCCCGCATTTTTGAGCGGTTTTACCGGGTGGATAAAAGCCGTTCCCGTGATCTGGGCGGCACCGGGTTGGGCCTTGCCATTGTGAAGCATATTGTTCAGGCCCATGGGGGCAAGGTGGCTGTGGAAAGCACCCCCGGCCGAGGCTCCACCTTTTCGGTTTTCCTTCCTTCTTCCCTTTAAATTCTTAACATAATCTTAACAATACCTACATCTTATCTTAATATATTTAAGTTATATTTAGGTTTCTTTAAGATTATGCAAAACCTAAAGCTCAAAACACTCACGTGTCTTATCTTAATCGCTTCGCTAAGTGTCTCCTGCAGCAAAAAAGACGCTTCTTCCATTGGTCCAGGACATCATCCCAACAAAAAATCCATCCAGATCAAAGGCTCAGACACAATGGTCAATCTGGTCCAGGCCTGGGCGGAAAATTTTATGGCCGAATACCCCGACAACCTGATCGCTGTCACCGGCGGCGGTTCCGGGACAGGGTTAGCCGCCCTCTTGAGCAATACGTGCGACATCGCCCAATCCTCCCGCAAGATCAAAGACAAGGAGATCCAGGAAGCCAAAAGCAAGAATATCAACCCCGTGGAATTTTCGGTTGCCTTGGACGGCCTGGCGGTCACGGTGAACACAAAAAACCCTGTTAGTGAACTTACAGTAGATGAATTAGCGGACATCTTTACCGGAAAGATCAAGAATTGGAAGGAAGTCGGCGGGAGCGACCTTCCGATCGTGCTTTTGTCCCGAGAGGTCAATTCCGGGACCCATGTGTATTTTAAAGAACATGTCCTGCGCAAAGGCGACTCTAAACGCCAAGACGAATTCGCCAAGAGCGCTCTTCTCATGCCCTCCTCACAGGCGATCGCGGATGAGATCACGCAAAACCCTAACGCGATCGGTTATTACGGGATGGGCTATACCAGCCCGACACAAAAATTCCTGGCCGTCGGCAAAGATAAAAAAGGGCCGTTTTATCTGCCGACGATCGAAAATGTCAAAAGCGGGAATTATTATATCTCCCGCCCCTTAATGATGTACGTCAACGGCCAGCCGGAAGGGTTAATAAAGGAGTTCATTGATTTTTGTTTAAGCAAAAAAGGCCAAGAGATCGTTATCCAACTCGACTTTGTACCCAACTTATAAAATGACCGACACAAAAAAAATAAAAGAATTCCTGATCGAAAAGCTCATCTACCTTTCCGGCATTACATCCATCATTTTTGTCATCCTGATCTTTGTTTTCCTGGCCAAGGAAGGTTTTTCTCTTTTTAAAAAAGTCGGCATCGGTGACTTTCTCTTCGGCCAAGATTGGTATCCGATCTCCGAGCCTCCCAGGTTCGGCATCCTTCCCATGATCTTAGGGTCGCTCGTCGTGACCTTGGGGGCCACATTCATTTCCGTCCCGATCGGAGTCGCCAGCGCCCTGTATATCGCCGAAGTGGCCTCCCCCCGCACGAAAGAAATCTTAAAAACAGGCATTGAGATCCTGGCGGCCATCCCCAGCGTGGTCATCGGTTTTATCGGCATGACGACCTTGGTCCCATTTTTTAAGAACGCCTTGAATTTACCCACCGGCTTGACGGCCTTCTCCGGCTCGATGACCCTGGCCTTTATGGCCATGCCCACGATCGTAAGTATTGCCGAGGATGCTATTACTGCCGTACCGCAAAAATATAAAGAAGCGGCTTTAGCCTTAGGAGCCACCCGCTGGCAGGCCATGTATAGGGTCGTCATTCCCG
>MHFY01000018.1:8990-18173 GCA_001805375.1 Omnitrophica WOR_2 bacterium GWA2_47_8
ACTATCGCCGCTGAAATGGGCGAAACCGTCCAGGGCAGCGATCATTACTTTGCGCTGTTCGCTATCGGCATCGTTTTATTTATCATTACCTTTATTATTAACTTGGTCGCGGATTTTGCCGTGCATAAAAGGCTCAAATGAAATACAATCCTTACCAGTCCGAAAAAATCGCTTTTAGATTGCTGTTTTTCGCTACAGTCTTGGTCATCCTTCCTGTCATCCTTATCGTTTTTATCATAATTCAAAAAGGGATCAGCGCCATCTCCTGGGAATTCTTAAGCACAATGCCTAAAATGGGCATGCGCGAAGGCGGCATTTTTCCAGCCATTTTAGGGACAGTCTACCTTGTCACCGGGACGCTGATTTTTGCCCTTCCTTTGGGCGTCCTCTCCGCGATCTATTTGACCGAATACGCCAAAGATAATCTGCTGACGCGCTTGGTCAAACTGGCGATCATTAATCTTGCCGGCGTTCCGTCGGTCGTGTACGGCCTGTTCGGCTTAGGGATCTTTGTCATGTTCTTTAAATTCGGCGCGTCGATCTTGGCCGGGTCTTTGACCTTGGCGATCATGGTCGTTCCCATTATCATCACAACATCCAAGGAGGCGTTGGACAGCGTCCCTAGATCTTTCCGGGAAGTAAGCCTTTCGTTAGGCGCTTCGAAATGGCAGACGATCCGTTATTCTGTCCTCCCCCATGCCCTGCCCGGGATATTGACCGGGATCATTCTGGCCATCAGCCGAGCCGCAGGCGAGACCGCGCCTATTTTATTCACCGTGGCGGCCTTTTTTATTCCAAAACTGCCGCAATCCATTTTCGATCAAGTTATGGCTTTACCGTATCATCTTTACGTTATGTCGACCCAAGTTCCTAATGTTGCCGAGAATATCCGTTACGGAACAGCCTTGGTCCTTCTCGTCATGGTGTTATCCATGAACTTTATTGCGATCATTGTCCGCTCCAAATTCAGGAAAAAGAAGAAATGGTAGATCAAAATTTAAAAATAAAGGCTGAAAATTTAAGCATCTGGTTTGATAAGATCCATTCCTTAAAATCGGTCAATATGGAAGTCTTTTCGAATGAGATCCTCGGCGTTATCGGCCCGGCCAATAGCGGCAAGAGCACATTTTTACGCTCTTTAAACAGGCTTAATGACCTGGACCCCAAATTTAAGATCCAGGGCCATATTTCTATTGAGGGCAAAGATATTTATCGGGACATTGAAGCCGGCCACCTTCGCAAGCGCGTCGGAATGGTCTTTGCGCTGCCAATTCCCTTGCCTTTAAGTATCTTTGAAAATGTCGTCTATGGCCCTCGGCGGCATGGGATAAAAGATAAGAAACGCTTAGAAAATATCGTTGAAACGACCCTCAAAGAGGCTTACCTTTGGGATGAGGTCAAAGACAGGCTCAATAACCCGGGGATGAGCTTATCCGGCGGACAGCAGCAGAGGCTTTGCCTGGCCCGGACCTTGGCCGTCGAACCGGATATTATCCTTTACGATGAACCCTGCTCAGGGCTTGACCCCATCTCAACCGCGAAGATCGAAGAGGCCATGCTGAAATTTAAACAAAAATACACACAGATCTTAGTGACCAATAATACCAAGCAGGCCGCCCGCGTAAGCGACCGGACAGCCTTCTTCCTGATGGGGGAATTAATTGAAGTTGATAAAACGCAAAAAATATTCACCAACCCTGCTCATCCTAAAACAAACGATTATATCTCTGGGAGATTCGGCTGATGCCTATCGTAGAAGTAAAAAATTTAGATCTATTTTACGGTGATTTTCATGCTTTAAAAAATATCAACGTGTCTATCCAGGACAAATATATTACCGCCCTCATCGGCCCCTCCGGATGCGGCAAGTCGACTTTTTTAAGGGCATTAAACCGTATGAACGACCTTATCGAAGATGCTAGAACCACAGGAAAGGTCCAGATAGAAGATATTGACATCCTCGCCGAAAACACGGATTTAGTCAATCTAAGGAAGAAAGTCGGCATGGTCTTTCAAAGACCCAACCCTTTTCCTTTAAGTGTGAGGGAAAATATCCTTTTCAGCCCTAAAATTCACCGTACCGCCCAAAAGGAAGATTATGACAATCTCGTCGAAGAATGTTTAAAAGCCGTCCTGTTATGGGATGATCTTAAGGATCGGCTTAGCACCAACGCGCTGAACCTTACTTTGGAGCAGCAGCAGCGGCTCTGTATCGCGCGCCTTTTGCCGGTCAAGCCGGAGATCCTGCTCATGGATGAGCCCTGTTCCGCGCTTGACCCTATCGCGACCGAGCACATCGAAGAATTAATGCGCATCCTAAAGGAAAACTACAGCATTGTCATCGTGACCCATAATATGCAGCAGGCGGCCCGCGTTTCGGATGAGACCGGTTTTATGCTTTTGGGGGAACTGATCGAATTTGAAAAGACCGAACACATCTTCACGAACCCACAGGATAAGCGCACCAATGATTATATTACTGGACGATTCGGGTAAAAAACTATAAAATCCATGAGGACAAAATTTACAGAATGAAGTGAATGTTAAATTTTAGTCCGAATGGATCCTGCGCCCCGCATTTGGGCGTCGGGGGTACCTCATAAAGGAGGCATTGCATGCAAAGGCATTTTGATGAAGAATTAGAACAGCTTAAACAAAAACTGCTTCGTATGAGCAGCCTGGTGGAGCAGATCATAGGAAGTTCTATCAAGGCCCTCATTGACCGTGACTCCAAATTGGCAGAGCAGGTGGTAGCTCTGGATAATAATATCGATATGTTTGAAATTGAAGTGGACGAGCTGTCCTTAAAGCTTTTGGCCCTTTATCAGCCGCAGGCCGGGGATCTGCGATTTATAACTTCGACGATGAAGATCAATAACGACTTAGAGCGTATCGGTGACCTGGCCGTTAATATCGCCCAGCGGGCCATGGACCTGAATAAAGTCCCTCCTGTCAAATCCAATATGGATATCGTACAAATGGCCAACTCCGCCCAGGGGATGTTAAAGGACAGCTTAAACGCCTTCGTCAACAAAGATTCAAAGTTAGCAGCGGATGTCTGCAAGCGGGATGATGTTGTGGATGAATTTAATCGTCAGATCTTCAGGAAGGTCTTAACGGATAAGCCAAAAAATCAGCCTGAAGCGGAACGTGCCATTGACCTGATCTTGGTCGCAAAAAACTTGGAGCGTATTGCGGACCATTCAACCAATATTTGCGAGGATGTCATTTATATGGTTGAAGGCAAGGTGATCAAACACCATATCGCGGATGAGCCGCAATAAACCCCGCTAGAGAACTTCGTTCTCTAACGGGGTAAACCTTTCAAAAGACCTACTTCTCTTCTATCCGCAGTTCAAAATTATTGGTCCCGTCATTTAAGATCACGCGGTCTTTGAGGATCTCCACAACGGTATTCCCCCCGACCTTGGCTCCGATGCTGACAATATCGTCATTGATGATGGCTATGTAATTGGGGCCGTCCTGCATGATGCCCTTCAGATATAAAACAGCCGGCTTATCTTCCGACACGATCGGGACCTTGGAAAAAGGGTCTCTTTTAAATTCTGATCTTTGGTTCTCTTCCTGCAGTTTCGAATATAGACCATCTCCCTCTCGGGGGCGCGATTGATCATTCAGGATCTCCTGGAACGACCGCCCCGCGGATACGCCCTGAGCAGGGGCCCCGGTAACGGGAACGGCCTTCTTTTTGGTTAAATTCTTCGCCAGGACAAGAACGAGGACAACGCCCAGGACGATGGTAATAATAAGCTGTGTGGTCTCTTTTTTCTGCATACTTAGGACAATAGATAAAGGTTAATATCCAGTGAAATATTTAAAACAGCCGACGTGGCCGAAAGGTCTTTATTGATCCTTAAATTCTCGACCGTGACATAAGCCGGCAGAGAATCCTTGAGGGCTTTAATATAATCGATCAGGTCTTCATACGTACTTTTCATGTCGACTGAGATCAGGATCTTATGGCAGATCTTTCCGTCAACCATGACCTGCTGCTGGTTTTCATCCATGAAAAATGCCTTTGGGGAAGACTTAACCGAGAGGACCTGGATGTTACGCTTTCTTGCCAACTCCGACACTAACCCCAAACTCTCCTCCTCTTTGGCCGGGAATTTAGAGTTTAAAGCCGCCATCTTCTCTTCAAAAGATTTGATCCCTTCCTGCAAAGACCGGCGGTCGCTGAAATTAGATTCGATCTGCACGATCTCATTCTGAATAGCGGCGTGCTGTTTCTTTAATTGGGTCAAATAATTCCGCCGCGGGCCGACAAACAGCGCGCCTGCGAGCAAAAGCACGACCAGAACAGCCGCGTTGACAAGATTTGCTTTAATTTTTAATGTATTAGATAAAAACATAATAATGATTGCGCTGATTTAAAATTCGATTACGCAGATGAACAATCTGTGCGATCGCTTTATGAAATCTGTGTCATCCTTCTATTTTCCTTTTTAATACGCCAAATCACATTTTATTTCAAAATCCCGGCTTAGGCCCGATTCCCGGGAAGAGATCAAGCTCACCTCGGTAAAAAATACGGAACCTTCCAGCTGCTGGATGAATTTCGTCAGGGTCTGGCCGGCCGCCTCTTCACTCGCCGTGATGTTCCCGCGCGCGGACAATGTATGGCTGTCTTTCGTCAAACTTAGATCATAGAGAATGATCTCCGGCGGGATATGAAGGCTGATGGTTTTTAAAACCCCGTCCGCGACCAGTTCATTCTTCTGGATCTTTTTGATCAGTTCCTCTTTGACATTCAATTGTGCCTTGAGGGTATTAAAAGACGCGATCGTGTTGACATGGAGCTGGGCGATCCGCACGCGGTCCTGATAATCATGGATCTTTACCTGCGTGAAAAAACCGGTCAAAAATAAGACCGCGGCCACGGAAACGTTCAAAAGCCGGAACGACATCTTTTCCCGGGATTCATTCTGCTTGGCCTTTAACTCCGGCGGAAGAAAGACCGCGGCCTTGCTGTCAGCCAGGGCGGCACCAACGGCATTGATGATCCTGTTCCGGTCGACCAGAGGGACCTCTTTATGCGACGGCGTTAACGGCAATTCCAAATATTCAACCGGCATATTCAATTCCCTGCTCAAATACTTGTTCAAATTTCTTAGGTTAGCGCCGCCGCCCGTCAAGTAAAGTTTACGCGGCTGAGGCAGGTTAACGCTGGCCGTAAAATAATTAAACGAAAACCTCAATTCCCGGACCAAGGCCTCCAAAAGAGGCCGTATCAACGAAATGATCTGTGCTCCGTGAATGGTATCTTTGACAACTTGCGTCTCATCTTCCACGATCCCAAAATTGTCCTTGATCGCCTCGGCTTCGTCAAAGGTCAGGCGGCCGTTATTCGTATCCTTTCCCGAGAGAAGATTTTCGGTTAAGGCCAAAGTGATCCTTTCCCATGAGATCGGAAGCACTCTGACAAAATTCAATTGATGGTCCACATAAGCGCCCAGGGTGGAGGCCTTGTGATCGAGGTCCAAGACCGCCGAAAACTTCGGGGCGTCTTGCTGAAAACTCAAGAGATGCGCGTAATTCAATGAACTGGTAGTGACCGCTGTTACTTTTAACCGGCACTTCGCTAAAAGGTCCCAATAATGAGTCAATACCTGTTTTTTGACCGCCACACAGATGATCTCGTTCTTCTTTCCCCCTTCGGCATCGTCAAAACTTTTAACCAGACGCCAATCAATATAAACATCTTCGATAGGAAAAGGGATCTCATCTTTCAGCTGCCATTTGGCGGCATTTAAGATCTCATTTTCCGGCAACTGTGGCAGGATCAGCGTTTTGATGCTCACACTGGCAGAGTCGGAAATACTTAAGATAATACCGCGGCTGAGGATCACGTTTTTCTTCAAAAACTTTTGAATGGCCCCGCTGATAAGATCATCCCTCTTGGCCTCGTCCAAAGGCACATACGCAAGGACATGGTCTATCAATTTGATATCGCGTTCGAAACGCTCAAGATAAACGATCTCCAGCGTTGAACCGCTCAGGTCAACGGATAAAAACCTTTTGCCGGGTTTCTTGAACGGAAGTTTATTTTTGATCTTCTGGATCTGGTCTTTTTTCATTGAAGCCTTTTGACCGCGATAGAAACGGTCTGCTGCGATTCACCTTCCCAACTATTATAGGAACCATTGCCTGTGCGGGCAATAAGGGAAATAACTATTCTTCTCACGTTGGCAGCGGTATTCGTGACGGCTTCATTGGCGTCGTAATAAGTAAATAATCGCGGGCCGTTGGAAAGGACACTGACCCCGGAAGCTATATAGTACGGGATCGTGTCTACATCTCCGATATTATCTATTCTATTCAAACGGTTATTGATGGTATCCAATTGATATGTGATCTGCTGATTATTTTGATTTATAAAGATGACTTGGTTGTCTTGAGCGGTGATAATCGAACGGCAGAATCTCAACCCCTTAAATTGATTATCCCCTTCGATCATAATATCCAGGGCATCCGCGGCGAGCATATCCATATTTAATTTATTGGGGACATATATCGAATTGCGCACCACGTTCCCTAAGATATACGCGCCGGGAACGGCGAGGATGCCTAAGATAAGGATCACCATGACCAATTCGATGGTGGTAAAGGCTCTTTGAGCGCGGGTCCTGCCGCTCGATATCCCCGTCGTCCTCACATAAGTTGCGGCGACGGGGATGCCCCTTCTCGCGTCACCCGCGCCTTGCAATTTGTCATTTGTAATTTGTGATTTGTGATTTTTCCTAAATTCCATAACCCACGTTTCTCGCCAAATAGGTAATTAATGTTTCCAATGCCGGGCCGCCTTTGGACACAGTCACGGAGACCTGTTTTAAACTTTCCGCGGACCCGGCATTTCCGGCCACAAAGGTGACCGTTCTCGCCACATCATATCCCGAGGCCAAATAATTGGGAAAATTGGCCGTGACGACCGAGGCATAGGGGAGATTACGGATCCTCTCCATTTCCACTCGTGCAAAATTTGCCGCCTGTGCGTAATTCTCCGATTGGAACGTGCCGTTGATCTGTTCAACGATCAGCAAAGACAATGGGATCGACACGACCCCCAATAAAATGATGGTCATGACAAGCTCGATCAGCGTAAAGCCGGTCCGGGAATTTTTTATATTGACCTTTGCAGAATTAATAACACTGCGGTAGTCAATATTTCGCTTTGCTTTGCAAAGCTCAATACTGTGTATTAGTTTCATCATAATCAATGATCCGCCCCGTGGCCGCGTTATAGACGGCCTGGATCGTGCGGTACATGTTAGTGCCTGTTATCCGCCCGGTTGAACCTAAAGTAAAATTAAAATTCTTGGAAGCCGGGGATATCCTGACCGTTTTACTGGAGCCATCGGTCATGATAAATTGAATATCCACGGTCGTGTTGGCGATGTTCCCGGTGCCGCTGAACCTTAGGTCCGCGACATACGTTGATGGTGTGGTATCAAGGGTGAAATTCGTGATGTTCACATTGGCCGGCGACACTAAATTGATGCTGCCGGAGACATTCACGCCGCCGATCCGGATCCTTCTTAAATGTTTCGCGTTTCCCCAGGTGACGACCATTCGATCGATCGTGATCGCCTGGGAATTGGTCGCGTTCTGCAAGCGCCAATTGGTGATATTATTACTATTAGGGGCGGTTGTGACAGTTGTGTTGACCATTAACAGATCCGCCGGGGATGCGCCCAGCCGATAAGAGTCGTTCGCGTTAATAGCCACCGGCCCCAAAACAAAATACCCGTTGGGCGCGCCCTGGTCAAAAAAGCGGTACATATAAATGGCCCCATGGAGCCCCGCATGGGCCAGGTCGATCAAACGCGCGTTATTTTCTTTAGAAACAGTGTGCCGAAGCCGCTGGACAAGGAACATGGTTGTCCCCAGGACAGCGATGGCGACAAAGATGATGAGCATGATCGAGGCGATAAGGACAATGCCCCGCTCATTCAGGAAATTTCTTTTAGGATGAATGGATTTATTGGTTTTGAAGGACACAAAGATCACCCTGTTTCAATTTTTAAGACAGGGTTCTAGGCTTCGTGTTAGGGACAGGTAGCGGTACAAGTAAAGGCACCGGTTCCTGGCGCATAAGTGTATGTACTTGTATTGCTACCTACATGTTGATAAGTTACGGTTGTTGCCAATTTTGACCAACCGCCGGATGAAATACCGCCTTGTCCTAAGACAGTGCCAAAACAGGGAGTGGTCGTATCACAGGGTGTACTGACTGCCACACCATCAAGCGTTGCGGGAAAAGCTCTGTTTTGAGCAAAATAAGTCGTGATACCGGATCTTATCCCACCTACCACCCCTTGTTCCGCCGCGGTATTGGCTTGGTTACTTAAATCGAAAAATTGGGGGACTGCGACTGCTGCTAATAAACCTAAAATAATAATGACCATGACCAATTCAATTAAAGTAAAACCTTTTTTACTCATTATTCCCTCCTTGGTTCTTTTTAGCTTCTTTAAAAATATTATACTGATAATTAGCCAAATCCATATCTTTTTTTGTTTTTTTTCGATTATCTCTTAAACACGTTTATCAAATTCCACATCGGCATGAAGATGCCTAAGGCCATCACCAGGACCACCACCCCCAGGACCATGATCAAAAGCGGTTCGATCAGCGAAATAAGATTCTCTAAAGTGTAATCGATCTGCGAATCATAATAATCAGCCACGTGCAAAAGCAGTTCATCCAGCCGGCCCGACTCCTCCCCTAAAGAGATCATCTGAATGACGATCGGCGGAAAGAGGCCGCTTTTTTTCATCGGCTCCAGCATGCTCTTGCCCTCGTTAATATTGTTTTTAATGTCAGTAATGGCTTGCGCGACCACAACGTTACCGACACCCTGTGAGGCCAGGTCCAAAATCTGCAGGATCGGGATCCCGCTCTGTAACAAAATACTCGTCACCCGGCAGAAGCGGGACATGGTGATCTTAAGCAAAAGCGGCCCGAAAACCGGGACCTTTAATTTAAAACGATCGAAATAATAAAGCCCCTCTTTGGAACTGAATATTTTTCCCGCGGCAAAGATCCCTCCGGCCAGAACGGCCAACAGCAGCCACCAGTAATGAGTAACGAATTGATGAACAAAGATCAACAGCCTGGTAAAAAAGGGAAGCTCCGCGTCGAATTTACTATATAAGTCCACAA
>MHFY01000018.1:18199-18491 GCA_001805375.1 Omnitrophica WOR_2 bacterium GWA2_47_8
CCGTTCCAGGATCTCAGCCAAACGGCCCGAAAGCTCGCCGGACCTGATCATGTTCACATAAAGATTGTCAAAAACCCTCGGATACCGCTCCAGTGCGGAAGATAAGGTCTGGCCCGCTTCGATATCACGGGCAAGTTGTTTGACGATATTTTTAAGAGAGGCATGAGTGACTTGTTCGCCGATGGCGTACAGGCTGTTTAAAAGCGGGATCCCTGATTTTTCCAGCGTGTAGAGCTGGCGGGTCAGCATATTCAGGTCGGAAAACCGGATCGATTGATTTTCGGAGACAATA
>MHFY01000018.1:18514-24676 GCA_001805375.1 Omnitrophica WOR_2 bacterium GWA2_47_8
GACCTCTTCGATCGCGATGGGGGTGTAGTCCATGTTCTTCAGTTTCTCGGCCACCGAATCGGCCGAATCACCGGCCATGACCCCGTTGATGGGCTTTCCCGATCTATCGCGGACTTTGTATTGGTAGGTGTTCATTATTATTTAAAGAAGCGGGAAATCGGAAATAAGAAGTCAGAAAAGTCAAAAACTTTAAAAACATATCTCTAAAATTTCTTTGCTTTTAATTTCTTTGTTTATTTCCGACTTCTGACTTCCTGCTTCTGACTTCTATTTTTTCTACAATTCCGTCGCTCTCAAGACCTCTTCCGCGGTGGTCATGCGTTCTTTGACCTTTAAAAGGCCGTCCTGCCTTAGCCCTTTCATCCCCAACTCCATCGCTTTCTTTTTGATCTGATCGGCGGAATTTTTACCATCGACCAAGCGCCGGATATCTTCATTCACAAGCAAGATCTCAAAGATCCCGGTACGGCCGGAAAAACCGGAGGATTTACAGCGGCTGCATCCTTTCCCGTGATAAAAATCCACTGTTTCCTTCATGCCCAGTTCCTTGACAACTTCAGCATTAGGAGTGTACTTTTCTTTGCACTTTTCACAGATCATGCGCACCAGGCGCTGGGCGATAACCCCGACAACGGAACTGGAGATCAGGAACGGTTCAATCCCCATATCCAGCAGACGCGTCAGCGCCGATGGCGCGTCATTGGTGTGCAGGGTCGCTAAAACCAAATGCCCCGTTAAAGCCGCTTGAATAGCCACATCCGCGGTCTCTTTATCACGGATCTCACCGACCATGATAATGTCCGGGTCCTGCCGTAAAATACTCCTTAAACCATTGGCAAAGGTGATCCCCGCTTTGGGGTTGACCTGGGTCTGACGGATCAGAGGAAGTTCGTATTCCACCGGGTCTTCGACCGTGACGATATTTTTTTCAATAGAATTGACCGCGGTCAAGGCGGTGTAAAGGGTCGTTGTTTTACCGCTTCCCGTTGGGCCGGTGACCAGGATAATGCCGTAAGGCTTGCGGATCAATTTGGCAAACGCCTCATGGTCTTTTTCCGAAAAACCGAGTTCTTTCAATCCCAGCAAAACCGATGACCTGACCAGCAGGCGCATGACCACGTTCTCGCCATGCACGGTCGGGAATGTGGAAACGCGGATATCCAGGTCCTTATTCTCGGTTTTATAACGGATGCGGCCGTCCTGCGGCCGGCGATTCTCCGCGATGTCCATCTTACACAAGATCTTGACCCGGGAGATGACCGCATTCTGCAATTTTTTGGGAACAGTGATGATCTCCCTCAAGATCCCATCGATCCGGTAACGCACCCTCACCAAATTTTCTTCCGGTTCAATATGAATATCCGAGGCCCTCTCGGCCAGGGCTTGATTAATAATGAGATTGACAAATTTAATGATCGGCGCTTCTTCCGCGACCTGGACCAGGCTGCGCGATGCCCTTGCATCAAGCTTATCTTTATCGATGGACTTAAGGATCTCATCGAACGACTCCGCCTGGCCGTAATACGAATCCAAGACCATCTGGATGCTTTTTTCCGAAACCAAGACCGGTTCCACCATCTCCATCTGCGTGACACGGCGCACCTGGTCGAGGGCGATGATATCCTGCGGGTCCGTCATGCCGACGGTCAGGCTGCGGTTGATCCTAAAAAGTGGGACGACTTGAAATTTCTTGGCAACTGTTTCGGGGATCAATTTAATAAGGCTGGTGTCGATAATATAATCATTTAAATCCATATAAGGAAGGCCTAACGCGGCCGCGCGCACGCGCACCACATCCTTGTCTTCGATAAAATTCAATTTCTCCAGGGCCTTCTCCATGGTCAAACCCGTGCGTTTCGTCTCTTCCCGGGCTTTGGTTATCATATCCTGGGTGATCAGGCCTTCTTTTAATAACAGATCAATGACTTCCCTTTGGCTGGACACGCTATTCTCCTTTATTCAGCAATTCTTCTACCTTATCTAAAAGCACCTTGGGTTCAAAAGGTTTCGTCAGATAGCAATCCGCGCCGACTTCGGACCCCAATTTTTTATCAGCCGCCTGAGTGCGCGCGGTGAGGATGATCACCGGGATCTTTTTATATTTCTCATCGAATTTGAGCATCCGGCAGACCCGAAAACCGTCGATCTTAGGCAGCATCAGATCTAAAATAATAATATCCGGATTTTCACGCCGGGCCAGGTCATAGGCCTCTTGCCCGTTGGCAGCGGTCACGACATCATAATTGTTCGCCTCCAGCTGCATCTGAAGGCCGTATAAAAGGTCCTGTTCGTCGTCGACTAATAGAATTTTCTTAGGCATGATAAAAATAATAAAAGATTACACGGATGAAACATCACAGATTACGCAGATATTGCTATCGGTGCAATCAGTTCTTTAATCTGTGTCATCACTTTCAATAATTCAATTGTAGTTCCTTTGTCAGCAGTTTTCTATTCTTTATTTCTAAATCTTCAAACTCCAGGCCGATCTTGTAATAGTCGATCGATTCACCGGGGAGTTTATCCATCTTATGGATCCAGCGGATCTTGGCCGGCAGGGTCAGGGTTTGCTTGGTCCTTAACAGGTCCAAGCTCACGTTTAATTTTTCATCTGTTTTAAAACTTTTCCGTGTCACAGCGCACACGCCGGTCCAAGAAAGATCGATCGTCTCACAGGTCTCTTGAGTTTCATCCGGCAAGAAGATCTGAATATTTGTTTTATAATTGATCCTTTTACTGCGGCGCATCTCTGAGCCGATATAGATCTCCTTGACGTTAACATTATCAAAGGCCTGCCCTGCCTCGCCTTCGGTAAAAGTGGCGGAGTAGGACATGATCCCCAGGGCGATGAACACATCATTGATCTGATACTTAAGGAAATAATCCTTGATACTCTGCTTTAATCCCTCAGAAAACCTGTTGACCTCCTTGGCCCCGGCATCGGGCAGGATGATCGTACATTTCCCGTGCAATTCCGTCACAAAAAACCTTTCTCTCTGATGCATGACCTTGCCGAACACCTGCTCATAATTTTCGGTGATGATATTCTTCAGGTCCTGGGACAGTTTCTGCGCCCCCACCCGGATACGCTTTTTGAATTCCTCAAAATTAACGATCAGGATATTGATCAAACAGACCGGCACGTTATCGTCCAAAAACTCTCTGATCTTATCCTTGATCGACCTGTCCAAGACCTTGGTCGTAAAATACCGCGGCAGGGTAAAATAAAATTTACTGCCCACGCCCAACTTTGATTCCACCCAAATCTCTCCGCCGTGGCGTTCCACCAATTCCTTGGCGATGGACAAGCCCAGCCCCACGCCCTTGGCCCTTAATTCTTCCAAAGGCACGACCTGCACGAACTTTTCAAAGATCTTAGCCAGGTCTTCTTTGGCGATGCCGATCCCCGTGTCAATGACCCCGACCCGCACCTTATCCTCCAACAATTCGACCTCAACTGTGATATGGCCGTTGCTTTCCGTGAATTTGATCGCGTTGTTCAGCAGGTTGGAAATGATCTGCAGCACCCGCTCCACATCCACGAACAAATGGATGTCCTCCTTGGGGAAATGATACACCAGGGTGATATTCTTTTCCGCCGCCAGGTTTTGAAAATATTCTTCGGAATCCTTGAGGATATCCTTTAAGCTGGCTAACGAATAATGCAGGCGGAGCCTTTTACCTTCGATGATCGAAGCATCCAGCAATTTCTCGACCGTGGTTTTCAGCCGGTCAAGGTTGTTATTGACCTTGACCAGGATCTCGCGCTGGTGGTTGTTAACCGGACCGGCGGTCTCATCATAAATAAGAGACAGAAGCTGTTTAATGATGGACAACGGCGTGCGCAGTTCATGCGAAATGGTCGAAATAAAATCGGATTTTGTTTTTTTGAGCTCTTCCTGGGCTTCTATTTTCTTTTCAATGATAAATTTCTGTTCCCGTTGTTTCTCCAGGCGCACCCGGCGGGTCACATCACGGGTGATGCCGAACAGACCAATGATCTTTCCTTTTTTGTCATAGTGGGGGATCTTGGTCGTGGAGACATAATTATCGATACCATCGGGCCGGGTGGCGCGCTCGATCTTGTCGATGATGGGCTTGCCGGTCTTCATGACGAACTCATCGTCCTGCGCCATGCGCGCCGCGCGGGCCTTCGGGAATATATCAAGATCGGTTTTTCCTATGACCTGTTTGGGTTCCAACCCAAGGCCTTTGGCGTGGGCCTTGTTGACAAAGGTGAGCTTGCCTTTTCTGTCCTTAAAATAAATAACGTCCGGGATATGGTCGAAAAAATCGTGTAAAAGCTGAGAAGAGATATTGATCTTGGGGAGAGATTTTTTAAAACGTTTTACCATTCAATAACCAAATCACAAGAAACAATAACCAAATAAATCACAATATTCAAGAAACAAGGGGCCATTATTTTTGAAATTTAATTTTTGTAATTTATTTGGGATTTGTATCTTGTTTCTTGTTATTTTGTTTAACTAGTCCCACAACAACTCTTTCATGGTCTGCAGTAAAGAAGGGGTTTCCAGCGGCTTGCTTAAATAGGCATTGGCGCCCACTTCGCGGCCTAACGCCCGGTCGTCTTCCCGGCGAAGCGCACTTAATAGGACCACCGGGATGTTCTGAAATTTACGGTCAAACTTCAGCATCCGGCAGACTTTAAGCCCATCGAGCTTGGGCATCATCACATCGAGCAGGACCAGGTCCGGATTTTCCTTTTGGGCCATATTGATCCCCTCAAGCCCGTTGGTCGCCGTGATCACATCGTAACCGCTGTTGGTCAATTTTTCTTCCATCAGGCCGATAACGGTGACGCCGTCATCCACGATCAAGACCTTTTTATGCGGAACGGCTAAATGCTTTTTGATCTTATTGAGCAGGTCATCCATGTCAAAAGGCTTAACGATATAATCATTGATCCCTTCGATGGCGAAGATCTCCCGCATCGCTTCCTTGGCGGTCAGCATAATGATCGGCGTGTCGCGTAAACTGGCGATCTGCTTGAATTCCAGGACAAAGGTGTAGCCGTCCATCTTCGGCATTTCGATATCCAAAATGATAAGGTCCGGCTTTTCCTTTTTATATTTTTCCAAGCCTTCGGCGCCGTCCTTGGCAATAACAACTTCATAGCCGTTGGCGGAAAGCCGGGCATCGAGGAGTTTGGTGAGCGTGGCGTCATCGTCGATGACCAAGATCTTGTGCTGGTCGATTTGCATGTAATATCCTTTAGTATAAGTGTAAACTATAAATGGTAGATATCAAAACGATTCGTTTAAACCCATTAGCCAAGATACAATCACCAAGGAACAAGATACAAATAAATTCTAAGTATTCAAATCAAAAAAATTGGTCATTGTAGTTTGTAATTTGTTTGGTTATTGTATCTTGTGTCTTGTATCTTATTAATTAATCCCACAACAATTCTTTCATCTTCTGCAGAAGATCTTCTGACGGGAAAGGCTTGCTGAAACACCCGTCCGCGCCGGCCTCATCCGCCATCTTCTTCGCCTCCTGCGGTGTTTTCGCCGTCACAAAAATAACGGCCAGCTCTTTCTTCTTTTTATCCAGTTTGATCAAACGGCATAGTTCATAGCCGTTCAATTCCGGCATCATGATATCCAGGATCACCACGTCCGGATCTTCCCGCTGGATGATGCTTAACCCTTCCTTCCCGCTTAAGGCCGTCATGATATTATAACCGTTCAATTTTAACCGTTCCTGCAATAATTCAACAAAATGCGCCTCATCATCAATGATCAGAACTTTCTTATGATCCACGGCCAAATGTTTGTCGATCTTCTCCAGCAGTTCGCTCATTTTAAAAGGTTTAACGATATAATCGTTGACCCCTTCGTAACGAAAAACCTCCTGCATGCCGTCTTTAGATGTGAGCATGATGATCGGGGGCCTTGCAACCTCCGGGATATTCTTTAACTCCCCCACAAAGGTATAGCCGTCCATCCGCGGCATATCGATATCCAGAATTATCAGATCCGGGCGCAGGGATCGGTATTTTTCCAACCCGTCAAGCCCGTCAACAGCGGTGGAGACATCATAAAAGTTGGCCTTCAGGCGGGATCCGAGAAGAGCGCGTATCGTTTGGTCATCGTCAATGGCGAGTATTTTTTTATGGCCCATTGAAAAAATATTCTT
>MHFY01000018.1:24782-26941 GCA_001805375.1 Omnitrophica WOR_2 bacterium GWA2_47_8
AGCAAGACCAAAACAATGACGATCGGTGCGAGCCAGTAGCGTTTTCTAACTCTTAAAAATTCCCAGAATTCCTTCAGGATGGAAGCTTTGGACATGTGTTCTCCTTTTTATTACAAGATACAATCACCAAGAAACAAGATACAAACAAATCTTAAAGCTCAAATTACAAACTTACAAAATTGATTATTGTGATTTGTAAATTATTTGGTTCTTGTCCCTTGGTTATTGTTTCTTTTTAAAATTGCCTCGTATAATTCACCTTATCAAACGCGATCTTTTCCCTCTTATGCCAGTAACTTTGCGCATCGGGATCTAAGGCCTCATCTAACAGGTCCTTGCGCATGATCCGCAAAATGATCCCCGCGATAGCGAAAACCGTAAAAAAAAGCACCGTTAAAATAACCGCGGTGACCGTGTTCCCGATAAAATGCGCCACCCTCATCCACCGGGTATAGACGGGCATCAGAAGGTCATGGCGCCATTGGCCGGCATAGGCAAAGAACAGGATCCCCATTAACAATATCACATGCCAAAACACAAATCCATGATGACGCCATAATTTTAGGCTGATCAATCCTAAAATAATGCTTAGGCCGAAACCGAAAACTGTAAGATGTTTTTTTGATGGATTCATTTTTTCGTCGTTCGTCTCTCGTCTTACGTGAAGCGTGAAACATCCGACGCTTCACGAAGGACGTTTCACGTTATTAATCTAGTATCTGCGATATATCCGCTTTCTTAAATTTGTCCTTGTTAGGCTGCTGCGTTCTTTCAAAAAGATAATTCCCGATCAAAAGATAATCCATATTCGTGCACATAAAACAGCGGTACGCGTCCTCCGGGGAACAGACGATCGGCTCTCCGCGGATATTGAACGAGGTGTTGATGACCACCGGGCACCCCGTGATCTTATAAAAATCTTCGATGATCCTATAATACGTCGGGCTGACATCTTTGGAAACGGTCTGGACCCGGGCAGAATTATCCACATGCGTTATCGCCGGGATGACCGAACGCTTTTCCATCAGCCGCTCTAAAAGGTCTTTTCCGCTGCCGCGTGAATTGGTCGGCGTTAATTTATCGTCTTTGACCGGCGCCACCAAAAGCATGTACGGGCTTTTGCTGTTCAATTGAAAATATTCAGCGCATTTATCTTCGATCACGCTCGGAGCAAAAGGGCGGAAGGATTCGCGGAATTTCGTTTTAAGGTTCAAGGTCGACTGCATTTCCAGCGAACGCGCGTCGCCGATAATGCTTCGAGCCCCCAAGGCGCGCGGGCCGAATTCCATCCGGCCGTAGCATAAACCGATGATCTTCTGCTCTGAAATAAGCCGGGCGATCCTATTGGGCAATTCTCCATCAGATAATTTCTCATACACCGCGTTATGCTTGGCGATCAGGCCCTGTATTTCTTGATCCCGGCAATCCGGCCCCAAATAAGAACCCTGCTGTTTATCATGCACATTGTCCGACTGTCTTTGGTTTCCCAAATATTGATACCAAATAAGAAGCGCGACACCCAAAGCCCCGCCGGCATCTCCGGCCGCGGGCTGGATCCAGACGTTCTTGAACTTTCCGTCCCTTAAGATCTTCCCGTTACCGACACAATTTAAGGCCACCCCGCCGGCTAAACATAAATTTTCTTTTCCGGTGACCTTATGCACATGGTTTGCCATTTTCAGCATGATCTCCTCGGTAACCTCCTGGATCGAACGGGCGAGGTCCATGTCGCGCTGAGTGATCTTGGATTCCGGTTTTCTTGGGCCGGCGCCAAAAAGTTTATGAAAACGGTCATTGGTCATCGTCAAGCCGACGCAGTAGTTAAAATATTTCATGTTCAATTTAAATGACCCGTCGTCCCTGATATCCACTAATTCCTTGCGGATCAGATCCGCGTATTTCGGCTCTCCGTACGGGGCCAGGCCCATCAATTTATACTCGCCGGAGTTGACGCGGAATCCCACATAATAGGTGAACGCGGAATACAGAAGACCCAAAGAATGCGGGAACCGGATATCCCCCATTAATTCAATGCTGTTATCTTTTCCGGCGCCGAAACTGGTGGTGGTCCACTCCCCCACGCCGTCCATGGTCAGGATCGCGGCCTCTTTAAAAGGCGACGGGAAAAAAGCCGACGCGGCGTGCGATTCATGATGTTC
>MHFY01000019.1:0-7941 GCA_001805375.1 Omnitrophica WOR_2 bacterium GWA2_47_8
GGTCAATGCCTCTGGATCCGCCGGTTCGATCAAAAGCCCCTGATCGGCGGAAACAAGATCCGGTATCCCTCCCACCCGTGAGGCGACGATCGGCGCCCCGCAGGCCATGGCCTCTAAGATCACATTCGGGCAGCCTTCGTTTAAACTGGGGAGGCAAAACACATCCGCGGCATTAAACCATAACGGCATTTCCTGATGAGGCCGTTTGCCTAAGAAATTTATCCGGTTGGTCAAATTTAAAGTTCTGCTCTCTTTTTCCAATTCCATTTTTAATTCGCCGTCACCGATAATGTTCAAAGAAATATTCTCCGGCATATCCCGGAAGGCTTCGACCAGATACTTCACCCCTTTGATCGGGACTAAATTCCCGATGTACACCACATGCTTTTTGTTTGAGTCCAGTGAAAGATTCCTTTGGCATTCTTTCTTATCCATCTTTCTAAAGATCTCCTTATTCAGGCCATTGGACACCAGGACGACCTTCTGAGGGGAGATGCCCATGGCAATGATCTTTTCGCGCAGCGGGATACTGACCGCGATAACTTTTTGCGCTGTGTCAAACGCATACGCCATCATCTTTCGCCTCAAGAAATATTGCCCTGCCACATTGATGTCAGTTCCGTGGACCTTAATGATCAAAGGTTTCTTAAAAATTCTAGAAACCAAGGCCGCGGCAAACGCGTCCGGGTAAGCCCAGGTAGCAAAGATCGCATCAAAAGAAAAAGTTTGGTAAATTTTCTTAACCGTATTCTTGATCCCTAGAAAATAAAAGAATCCATACAAATTCCGTCCGACCTTAGGTGTGACCAAATATCTTGGATGATAAACTTTGATCCCCTCAATGATCTCTTCCGCCGGAACCTCATTTAAAAAAGCCTTATCCCCTTTAGCCAAGCTTTTCGGCATCCAGGGCAGCGGGGCAACGACCCGGAATTCACAAAAATTCTTTAATTCCAGGAACTGCTGTTTATTAAAAACGCCCCGGTCAGGCTGGCTTTTATTCGGAAATAAATTGGTGATGATCAAAACTCTCATGATGCCTCTCCAGCTCCCCGTTTCTTTCGGATCTGTTCATACAATTTCGCGTATTCCTGGGCCATCGCGTCCAAACTAAACCTTTCCTCGACCGATCGGCGGGCGGCTTTTCCTACCTGCGATAAAAGATTACGGTCCGCGTACAGCATTGAAATCCCTTTGGCGATGGCTTGAGGATTTTTAGCCGATACGAGATAGCCGTTCTTACCATCCACGATAGCTTCCGGGCTTCCTCCGATCTTGGTGGCGATAACCGGTTTACCGACCGCCATCGCTTCCAGGATAGAAAGCGACAGCCCCTCCCTCACCGAAGAAAGGACATAGACGTCAATGATATTCAATATCTCGGATATATCATTTCTAAATCCTAAAAACTTAACCGCATTTGTTAGCCCTAAGTCCTGGGACTTCTTTTCCAAGTCTTTTCTTAAAACACCATCTCCGACGATCACCAATTGAACATCCTTTTTCTGATCCAACAAAATTTTTACCGCATCCAGAAGCGTGGCCTGGTCCTTTTCTTCCGACAAACGGCCAACGTGGCCGACGGTGAACTTCTGGGGGTTTAGACCCAGCTTTTGCTTAAAAGCCGCCTTTTTTTGCTGATCAAGCAGGTTATCAAACTTTTTTAGGTCAATGCCGTTATAAATGACCTTTAATTTATCTTTTTTAATTTTATTTAACTCCAATAAATGTTCCGCCGTATCATTGGAAACCGGGACCACAAAAGAATTCAGGTCCCAGATCCAGCTAGCGATCTTCTTATCGGTGCGTCCGTGGCGGGTGTTTATACTGTTAACACCGGCCAAACGGGCCGCGATGCTTCCATAGATCAATGGGCCGAAATTATGCGTATGCACCAGGTCGACTTTTTGTTCCCGCATCAGGCGTGCCAGGCCCCAGAATAATCCAAGATCCACACCCGGCTTCTTGCCGAACTCAATGATCTCGATGCCTTGGTTCCTTAATTTTTCAGCGAGTTGCCCCTTTTTTTCCAGGCAGATAATGACGGAATCGATCTGTTGACTCTTTAATTTTTGGGTCAATTCGACCACCAATTGCTCTAATCCGCCGCAATCCAAACTTAAGACGACCTGCATGATCTTCATTTGTTCTTGCCTTCCACGCCGTAGGATTGCCGCTGACCCATAAAACCCAATACACTCTTAAGAAAGATCCTGGCCATTAAGCCTGCTTGCCGTTTAGTGAAAATGCTTAACGGGCTATAAAAGAATGACATCAATATATGTTTCAATGCCATTGTGTTATTACGACTGACCATATACGCCCAAGCCGCGCAGGAATAACGATAACTCAAGGCCTTCCTCTTCATCGATTTGCTGCGGCTCAATAAATTCCCGTTTCCGGAGAAATACTTATTAATGACCTTGATCTCATTGGCCAGCATCTTACCCGCGTTGCCGGCTGAACTCATGCTATTCTGACTCACGCGCATCTTAACCAGCGGATGATCGATGACCTTGACATCATAGTGATTGGCGATCCTTAACCACATATCCCAATCTTCCGCGGAATTCAGGTCTTCATCAAAGAGCCCTACCTTGGAAATACATTCTTTCTTGAAGATCGCATTGGAGCCGCCGCTGATGACATTTCTTGAAATAAGGTTCTCCATGAGTTCCTTCTTGCTTGAAAATCCCTTCCGTGGGACTTTATCCAGGACTTTTCCATTTTCGTCGACTTCTATTCCGCTACAGCTGATAAGCCCCACCTCAGGATACTGAGCAAAGACCTTCATCTGTTCTTCGATCTTTGTCGGAAGCCAGATATCATCCGAATCTAAAATAGCGATGTAGTCTCCCTTCGCTTCCTTAATACCGGTATTCCGCGCCGCCGAAAGCCCTTTATTGGGCTGATAAACATAACGGATCCTATCCCGATATTTCTCCACCCTCTGACGGGTATCATCCTGGGAACCGTCATCCACCACGATCACTTCCAAGTTGGTATAGGTCTGGTGCAAAACACTTTCCACCGCTTCACAGACAACATGCCCGTAATTATAAGTCGGGATGATCACACTGACTAAAGGATGACTAGCGGCCATTACCACTCACCTTCATTTTCTGATAGAGATGCTCTGTATTTGAGGCCATGCGGTCAAAACTGAATTTCTCTTCACACAATCTCCTGGCGTTTTGCCCCATATCCTGGCGCATCTGGGGATCATTCAATAACCGTAAAAGGCCATCGACCAATTGGTTCACATTATAAGGCTCGATCAAGATCCCTGTCTTTCCGTTATTTACGACTTCCGGGATCCCGCCGGCCTTGCAGCCGATGACCGGTTTACCGTGCATCATCGCCTCCACATAGATCAATCCAAAGGATTCATAAACCGAAGGCACCACAAAAATATCGCAGGCACGGTAATAATTGCTGAGCTCTTCATTGGAAACAAACCCCAAGAACTTCACCTTATCCTTAAACTGGTTGTGCGCCGTAGAAAAATAATTTTCAAACGTTAATCCGCCCGGGGCATGCGGCCTGTCTTTTCCGATAAAGGTGAATTCCACATTTTGGAATTTCTGAAGCACGTGGGGAATGGCCCCCACCAGGGTGATGGCCCCTTTTCTTTTTTCCAGGCGGCTCACGTATAGGACCTTGATCTTGCCGTTTCCCTTGGACTTTGATCGGTCATCCGGCCGGGGCACCAATTGGATGCCTAACGGGATAATATTGACCTCTTTGTTGCCTAAAAAATAACTGGTGATCATCATGTCCCGGTGCGATAACGTGGAAGATACCAATTGATCGCTCATATGACAGGCCTTTTTTTCAAGCCAGCAGATAAATCGATCGCCTAAATTGATCCGGCCGTTGTTCGTGTCGATATTCAGCGTCTCAAAATACGGCGTATGCATGCGCGTCACGACCGGCCTTCGTTTTTTCTTTAATAAATAAGCAAACCCTACGCCTTCCCAATTCGGGAACTCGATCACGTCAAAATGGACCTTTTTGTCCAGTTCTTCAATTTGATTGGCGATAAAAAAACTCCAGCGCAAGCCCGGGAACAATTTCTCCAGCTTAGGCACATGGCGGTATTTAAAACGACGGACCTCAACACCGTTAAGATTTTCGGCCGCGTCTTCCTTATCGGATTGCGAAACCACATAAACACGGTGCCCTAACTTGGTCAGCCCCAAAGCCAAATTATAGCTATACGTCCCGATCCCGCCCCCGTCCTGCGGAGGATAACCCGGAGCGACCAAACAAATTTTTAATTTCGCTTTATTCATATTTAATTCTTTTGAAAAATATTAGTGACCAAATGTAAAAGCCGTCCCCAATAACTATAGATCTTGCATTTGGTAAAAAAAATGTTATCCCTGTCTCTTTTTATATAAAAAGGGATGATGGAGAACCCTCTTTTGAACAACTGGAGGATACAATAATAAAAACTGCGCACATCCGCCACATCCTCATGTTCAACGAAGGCAGCGGCTTTTCCCCAGCTCACAGATTGCTCCAGGAGCTTTCTCTCATTCAATCGACTGATCGAATAATGATGAAAGATCTCGGCCTTGGGGCAGTAATATTTGACAGCGCCCAACTTGGTTATCCTCCTTGAAAATTCCGTGTCCTGGTTAAGCCTAAGGTCCTCAGCAGAATCAAAGCCTCCCCACTTCTTAAAAATATCTTTCTTAAAACTCATATTGGCCCCGACAAGGTCCTCCTCTTTGATCTGTTTGACCTCTTCGCCATGATCAACATGGGCCATCCGCTGTTTTATAAACCAATCCGGAAGCCAGACATCTTGAGGGATTTTTGTCGCTAACGTGACCTTTCCTAAGACAGCATCCGTGTTATATTGCGTAAAAACCTTGACCAATTCCTGCAACCATTCCGTTACCGCCACACAATCATCATCGGTGAAGCAAATGATGTCCCCTTTCGCTTCGGAGATCCCTTTATTACGCGCCTGCGAAAGCCCCATTTTCCCTTCATAAAGGTACCGCACCCGTCCGCCGGATTTTGAAGACCATGCCATGATGATATCCTTCGTCGCATCCACGGAAGCATTATCCACGATCAATATCTCATAATCCTGTTTAGGGAACGTTTGATCGACCAGGGATTCTATGGTCCGGTCCAACGTTTTCGCCCCATTATGAACAGAAACCACAGCGCTCACCATGGGTTTCTTCTTATTGTTCATTTCATTTTGCATATATTATTCCATTACTGGATCAGGATACGCCGGATCACGAACACAACCTGCTTGAAAAACGACTTAACGATAAGATAATAAACTTTTAAGATCCGGTATATTAATGAAAAACGGAAACATCTTATTTCTTTCGGCCAATAATAAAACCCCACAAACGGGTATATTAAAACCGCCCCCAGGAAACACCTGGCCGCCTTCAGATAATAACCAGCCTCATAAAACTGCCGGCCGATATCGTAATATTCCTGCGCGATACGGATACGCTTCTCAAGCCATGTCTTATCCCCGCTTATCTCCGGCTTATTAAAGATCTTTACGTGCAGCTTCAACCGGCGGTCCAAATTCCGGCCTAAGGACTTTTCATGCACACGGTACTTGGCCAGAATTTTATCCAAATAAACGAACTTATATTTTCTGGCTAGCCTGATCCACATATCGTAATCCGAGGATTGATACAGGCCCTCATCGTAATACCCTACATCCTTGAGACAGTCACGGCGTATCAATGAGATCGAAGGTGAAATAATGATATTCCCCCGGTACAAGCGGGCAAACGTGGCGTCTTCTTCTTCCCAAATGGTACGCTGACCGGTTATTTTTCCTTCCAGGTCGATCAAATATGTTCCGCAATAGACAAAGCCGAGATCCGAATGATCTTGCAGGAATTTAACCTCTTCTTCGATCTTGCTGGGAAGCCACAGATCATCGTCATCCAAAAATCCGATGTACTCTCCGCGGGAGACCTTAAACCCATAATTGCGCGCCGCAGAATTGCCTTTGTTGTCCTGTTTAAGATAGCGGACCTTGTTTCCGTATTTCTTTAAGACCTCTTCCGTGTTATCACTTGAACCGTCATCCACCACGATGATCTCGATATTGGGATAGGTTTGCGCTAAAACACTATCAATGGTCTCACAGACCAACTTGGCACGGTTAAATGTGGGGATAATGGCTGAGACTAACGGCTGTTCTTTCATTTCTGCACCTTAATATCCCGATAATATCGATCCAATTCTTTATCAAGGATGTCCTGATTAAATTTCTCCGCAACGATCTTCCGGCCTCTTTTGCCCATGTCGTGACGCAGCTGCTGATCGCGGAGTAATAATTCCAATTTATTTTTTAATGCCTCAACATCCCGTTCAGCAACCAAATGCCCTGCCTTACCATCCTCGACCAGCTCGGGAATACCTGTATGAAAAGTTGACACAACCGGAAGTTCCGTGGCCATGGCCTCCATAATGCTCACCGGGATCCCCTCCTGATCGCCATCTTTCGCCGTCACGCTGGTTAAAACAAAAATATCCGCTCTTCTATATAATTCCAAGGCCTGGGCCTGCGTCACGGGGCCCAAAAACTTAACATGCCCTTCTAAGGATAATGTTCTTGTGAGATCCTCCAATGAGCCGCGTAAAGAACCATCCCCGGCGATCAGATAAGCAATGCCCGGGTATTCCTTTACGAGCTTCGCTAAAGCCCTGAGAACCCACTCATGCCCCTTTTTTTCTATCAACCGCCCCACGGAGAGGAGAGTAATGTTCTTTCCATCTTTTGATTTCACTAAACCGTCATTGAAACGTTCCAAATCGATCCCCATATGATGGACCCTAATACGCTCACTTGGAGCGCCCAAGTGGATCAGCCTACTTTTCCAATATTCGCTGATAGGCAAAAACAAGTCACCCCTTTTTAAAAGCTCACTATAGATGCTTTCATTCTGCCATTTCAGATAGGAAGAGATATCGTAACCGTGAAAAGTTGTTATCAGCTTTATATCCGGCAGAATATCCTTAAGGAACAATAACTCCTGGGCGACCGGCCCAAAATGGCAGTGAACAATCTCAAATTTATTCTTTATGAAATATTCCGACTTGATAAGGATATTGATACATTTGTACAGGTCGTTATTCCTGAGATCAAAGCAGCGAAAAACGGCTTTGGGGTTTATCCAAATAGTTCGAAAAATGATCCTGAAAGCCAAGAAAAGCCTCTCGTGTCTTCCCTTAGGCAGGTCAGGCATATAAAAAACATTTTTATTAAGCTTAAATTCCTCGACCTCCTCATGGACCACGCTGCCTTGGGGCCGCTTTAAGGAAATGATCCTGACCGCATGGCCGTTCTGCAGCGCAGAAATAATATGGTTCATGATAAAGGTCTCGGACAACGTTGGAAAAATATTTGTGGCAATGGCGATCTTCATTGTTTTATCTCTTCGTGATAACTGATCTAAAAACTTTCTCTGTCTCTTCAGCCGCGCGGGCCCAATTATAATACTCTTCAACCTTTTTACGGCCTTCCTGGCCCATCTTTTGCGCCAGCGCGGGATTATTTTTCAAGAACAAAATATGTCTTACGGCATCATCAATGTTATTGTCCTTGAGAAGGAATCCATCCTTTCCGTTCTGGACAGCCTCGCTGATCTGCCCGATATCGGTGGCCAAGACCGGCAGCCCGCAGGACATATAATCAAATAATTTTAAAGGCGACCGGTAAAATCTTAATCCCGGCTGCGTGTGATAAAAACACAGGCCCAGGTCTGCTGACGCAATGTATTCCGGCAGTTCCAAATACCCCTTCTTATCCATAAAGAACATGTTCGGCGGCAATTCATTCGGGCTTAGGACGCCTTTTTTATCACCGATAAGGATGAACGTAATGCCTTTGTCCTGCTCATAGATCTTCCGGGCGATCTTCTCGATCACGTCAAAACCATG
>MHFY01000019.1:7951-8806 GCA_001805375.1 Omnitrophica WOR_2 bacterium GWA2_47_8
TACGTTGTTCCGGCCCAAATGACCTTGAAGGACCCGCCTTGCTCCTTATAAAGATCGTTTCTCCTTTTGGCCGGCGTGAACAACTCCGGATCAGAACCGTTAGGGACAACATAAGTGTTCTTGATCTTGAGTTCAGCCTTTGCGTATTCTTCTATCTCTTTAGTCACGCAGGTCGCCGCATTGACGGTACGGGCTAAGTTTTTCCTTAAAAAAGCCAAAGTCTTAACATGTAGCGCTGACCTTCCCATGCTTAGGCCTTCTTCCAATGGCGCATTGATCTCCCAAACGACCGGCTTTTTAAGAAAGGTCAAAACTTTTAATAATGTGTATAATTCCTGGCCGAATGTCCCGTGAAGACGGACATAGACCACATCTATAAAATTCAAGAACTTAAAGAATTCACTGCGCCGGAAATTTTTCAGCATCGGCGAAGGATAATCATAAAAGATCGAGCATACCGTATGCCCGCGTTTCGTCAGATTCGAGGCGATCTGATAGGCATGAACCGTGCCTCCCGCTTTCGGGGGATATATCTTGTCATTAAAAAAAAAGGCAATATTCATATAGATTAACCTTTAAGGGAAAACCCTTTCATATCACCGTGTATTCAAACCAACTTACCGTTTGATTTTAACAGGCTCTCAAATTCTTGGGCATACTGCCTGCCCATATGTGCAAGAGAATATTCCGGGTAGATAGATGGCCGCGTGTGCTCAGCCAATTTAGTATAATCGTGCCTATTTTCCAATAAGTTCAATGCTTTTCTGACAAAATGATCTTTGAACTGATCGTCCAGCTTGACCAAATGACCGTTTATGCCTTCTTTCAAGACTTCCTTGATCCCCCCGACATCCG
>MHFY01000020.1:0-4667 GCA_001805375.1 Omnitrophica WOR_2 bacterium GWA2_47_8
TGGTAATCCGATCGGGCAGAATTATTTATATGGGAATCTAGCCGGTACATTAACGCAGAATGTAAGCCCTTATATCGTTATAGGAAATGCTGTCATACAGGTCAATACAGCATTGACAATTCAAGCCGGGGTGGAAGTGAAATTTGCCGGAAATTATTCACTCACAGTCAACGGCACGCTTAATTCCCTCGGCACCGCCACCCAGCGGGTGAAGTTCACGTCAAACCGTGCAACGCCGGCGAGGGGGGATTGGAATAAGATACAAATAAATACTAATAATAACACGTTAAGTTATTTGCAAGTTGAATACGCGGATAAAGGCATCAACGGAGGCATTAATCAGATAGGTGTATGGATTCAGATGATCATTCAGAATAGTGTTTTTCTGAATAATAATGCGGGAGTATGGGTTGACCGGGGAAGTGTTGTAACAATTCAAAACAGTGATTTTCAAAATAATGGCGTAGGGGTTTATCTGGATCATAATCTCGCGACCCTTACTAATAACACGATTATTAACAATGCCAATGGGATAGCTATTCATTGTTTGTTTGGGTCTCCTTGCGACAATCGAATCACCAGCAATTCGATTTATAATAATACTCACTATAATGTGAATACGTCACATGGAGGCGGTGAAAGTATATCCTGGATTACCATAGATGCCGAAAACAACTGGTGGGGAACAACGGATCCGGCTGCCATAGCATTGACAATAAATGATTACACGGATAATTCCCGTTTTCCTGTTGTGGATTTTGATCCCTATCTTGCCAGTGCCAACGGCCCGCCATTGATCACTAATATTTCCAGAAACCCTGTCTTCTTTAACCCTCTAAGTAGTGAGACCACCGCTATTAATTATACGTTACCCGTAGATAGTACTATAACAATTAAGATTTACGATTCTCCAGCGAATACGCTTGTGAGAACTTTACTAAATTCTGCTGCAAGATTAGCAGGACCGCATTCAGAAATTTGGGATGGAAAAAATAATACGAATCAAATTCTGCCTTTAGGATCATATTTCTTCACTATCGATGTTGTTACAGTAAACAATATTCAGGGTGCTTATTCACCGCCGCCCCGTCCTGGGCAAGTAACGATGAACAATGGACTGATTAGTCCGTTAAACTTTGATCCTTATAAAGGAGAAGTCGCTACAATAACGTATGATTTGCCCTCGCCGGCCATAGTTACTTTAAAGGTCGGGCGTATGGGAGTTTTTTCTCAACCGTCCCGAACAATATTTACTAGTCAGTCAAGAAATGCAATTGGACAAAGTGAAGTTTGGGACGGCAGGGATGACGCGGGGAATATAGTTAACTGTATTGAATGTTTAGCGGTTGGATGGACAAGCGGGATAGTAGAAAATGTGATGGTTTTGAGTATCCCTAATTTTCGAATAGAGTATGTAATTTCTAATCCTTACGCATTTTATCCAGATCACGGAGAAGTGACGGAAATAAAATATAGGATCTCCCAAAATGCTTCAGTCACGGCTTTGATCAAGGATCCGGCGAATAATACCGTTCGGACCTTAGTGAATAATCAGCAGCAGAGTGCCGGAGAATATACGGTGATTTGGAATGGAAAAGACAATACCGGCGCGGTTGTGAGTGTGCCGGGCCATTATCGGATCCAGGTGACTGCAACGTATCCGGGAAATCTTTTTTCCGACACGCGGGTAGGGAATATTACGGTGTTTAAATAAAAGAAAGACGAGAAGAGGGATGAAGGACGATGGATAGAGGAGAGAAAGCGATGAATGGAAGCTGTGTAGATAAGAGAATTAACAGTTTCAGAGACTTAAAGGTTTATGCCAAAGCTTTCAATGCCGCGATGGAGATTTATCACATGAGTAAAAAATTCCCTCCAGAAGAACGGTATTCGTTAACTGACCAGATGAGGCGGTCTTCCAGGGCAGTTTGTGCAAATTTGTCGGAAGCGTGGAGAAAGAGGAAGTACAAAGCAGTTTTTATTAATAAAATTACAGATTGCAGCCAAGAGGCGGCCGAAACGCAAACTTGGCTGCAGTTTGCCTGTGAATGTGGTTATATTTCAAAAGAGTATTTTAAAGAATTAGACGAAAGGTATGAGCATATCTACGCCATGCTATTATCTATGGAAAGAAAAGCAGAAGGGTTTTGCAAATGAAGAATACGAGTTCCCGTGCCATTTTTTGTTTATCGTCTTTCATCTTTCTTCTTTCGTCCATCGTTGTTTTTGCCTCTGAAAAGATCCTTTATTCCCACCTCACCGACGGCTACTGGCAGGTATGGATGATGGATAAGGAGGGCGGCGGCAATGAGCAGATAACTTTTTCTCTATCTGATAAGCGCGACCCAACCTGGATGCAGGGGCAGGAAATTATTTTTCGTACCAATAACGGGCAGCTGTTTTCGGTCGATCTGAAAAATAAAGAGGAAAAAGAGATCCTGGCAAAATTCGGCAACGTCCACGGCCCGCGCTATTCTAAGGCAGCGGGGAAAATGGTCTTTGTTTCTTTAAGCATTTCTCCTTTTGAAACGAGTGAGGTTTGGATAGCGGATTTGGATGGGCAAAACGCAAAATTAATTACCCGGGATAAAAGATTTAAATATCAGCCGGGATTTTCAAAAAATGGTGAAAAGATCGTTTTTGTAAAATCGGATGAAGACCGCGAGGCGCACAATATCTGGATAATGAACGCGGACGGAAGCGGTCAGCAGCAGCTTACCTTTGATAAGGCGCGGGATAGCGCTCCTGATCTTTCGCCGGATGAGAAGTGGGCTGTTTTTTCTTCCAACCGTGAAAATAACAATTACGACTTATATCTTTTAAATTTAGAGAATAAGAAGACAAAGAAGATAGTTGAATCTCCGGGTTTAGATTCAAGTCCAAGATTTTCGCCGGATGGGGAAAGGATAATTTTTATTTCAACTCGCGGAGGGACCCAGCAGATATGGTCAGTTAACAGCGACGGTTCAAATTTACGACAATTGACCCAGATACCGGGAGAGTCCATTGATCCGGGGTGGATGGAAGTAGATCAAGAAAACAAGAACCAATGACCAAGAGACAAATAAATTATAATGTTCAATTTCCAAGGTTACGTTTGAAATTTTTTAATTTGAAAATTGTTTGGTTCTTGTATCTTGGTTCTTGTATCTTCGGCGCCGGTTGCACTCCAACGAAGCAGTCATTGCCACCGGCTGTTATGACGCCTCAGCCCAGCGATGAGATCTTGGCAAAAGATATCAGTTTTGATTTGGCAAACGGAGAGATCCGTTATATTTTACCTGAACCGGCCTTAGTGAGGATCCGTATCGGGATGCCCGAAGGAGGGCCCTTGCTTCGCACGTTAGTTGATTGGGAGCGGCGGGAAGCCGGCCTAAATATCGAAAAATGGGATAAAAAGGATGCCGCAGGACAAGTGGATTTCAGTCATCTTGATAATTTAATGCTTGTTTTAGCCTGTCAAAGTCCGGAAGGGGGAAGATATATGCCTTCTATTAAAGGCTTTAAGAGATCCCCTGAATTTAATGTTATCTTTTTAGATGCCGAGAAAACTCAAGAAGGTTTTCCGATCGTTTTAAAATCGACACCGGTGCGGATTATTTTGGCCGATCAAGACAAACAGTGGTTAACCGATGCGGGCTTTGAAGTGGTTGTGTATGTTGATCAAGTTTTTTTGATCGAGGGAGAAAAAGGGATCAGCCCGTTCAATTACATCATAAACACGGAAGGTTTTAACGAGGGATATCATTCCATTACGATTAATGTGGCAAGTTTTAGCGGAGAAGTCGGCACGAAAAGTATAAAATTTTTGATTAAGAAAGCGGAATAATCATGCGCAAGATTTTAAAATTGAAAAGTTTAATTATTTTGGTCATAGGCGCTTTCATTTTAAATGTATTGATGCCTTATCAAAGCTGGGCGGATGATCAAGGATGGACTCTGGGCGGTCAAGTAATGGGTGGCCGGACCACTGTCGCTGCCGCGTCAACAAATACCGAACAAAAGACACCTCCTGCCAAAGGCTGCTCGCCTCAAGCCGGAGATCCGGTCTTTCTTTTCAGCGGTGAAATGGTCTACGAATGTGAAGATCTCCGTATCCCCGGCCGGGGCATGGATGTGGTGATCAAGCATCACTACCGCAGCGGCAGGAATTTCAGCGGGGCGTTCGGTTTCGGCTGGACGCTTAATTATTTTGAGCGGCTTAAGGTCGTTTCCGGCGGCAATGTGATGATCTTAGACGGCGCCGGCCGCAAGGATGAGTATCAATTTTCAGGGGGGCAATATATCCCGCCGCCCGGTTTTTATCAAACATTAGTGCAGGAGACAAACGGCACCTGGACCTTGACCGAGGCCGACGGTAAACAAAAGATCTTTGATATCAACGGCAACCTTACCATTATCCGCGACCGTAACGGCAACCAGATCACCTTTACTTATGACCCGGTGGGTAGCCTGCCGATCATCGGCCGGCCCTTGTACCTCCAGATAGCCGCGCGCGTCGTTATGGCCTTTGATTACCGTTTGTCCACGATCACCGACACGGTAGGCCGGACAATTAACTTTTTTTATAATTCTGATGGCCGGTTAGACAGGATCGTCGATTACTCAGGCCGCGTTGTCAGTTTTGGCTATGATCCCCAAACCGATGACCTATTAACTATTACCAA
>MHFY01000020.1:4904-6386 GCA_001805375.1 Omnitrophica WOR_2 bacterium GWA2_47_8
AAATGACCTCGGTCACCTTCCCGCGCGGCAACGGGATCAAATATGTTTATGATGACGCAAATCCCAGCAAACGCGCGCAAGGAAATCTTCTGCAGATACGCCGGAAAAC
This sequence comes from Omnitrophica WOR_2 bacterium GWA2_47_8, assembly GCA_001805375.1. GTDB lineage: Bacteria > Omnitrophota > Gorgyraeia > Zapsychrales > GWA2-47-8 > GWA2-47-8. Next base: position 5,014 of record MHFY01000020.1, read on the forward strand.
CGACATGTCCCAGCCGGATAACGCGGCCAATGATATTGTCACCTATTTTACCTATGAAACCCAGGCCGATCAGATAAAGACCGTCACCGACGGCCGGGGCGGCGTCACCACCTATCTTTACGATTACGAATTCCCATCGGGCCATGTCCTGCACGGCACCAAGGCCAACCTGGTGGGGATCCAGCACCCGGCGGTAGGGGGAGGCGTGCCGATCTATTATTTCCTGCCCAACCAGTACGGCCAGATCATCGCGAGCCTGGACCCTAATTTTGTTTTTAACGCGTATGATTATTATCCCGCCACCGGTTATCTGCAGAATGTGATAAAGGATGCCGGCGGTATTAATGCCGTCACGAACTTTACCTATGACCAGTGGGGCAATCCGGACCTGGTGACCGACGCCGAAAACCGCGTGACGGATCTGGACTTTAATGAATTGGGCTGGCTCATTCAGGAAAAAAATCCGCTGCTGTTTTTGACCAAATATTCCTACGATAAGAACGGTAATCTGGAGAAATTGGAACGCCAGGCCAACGCCGGCGCGACAAGTTGGCAGGTTACAAGCTACACGTATGATAATTTAAATCATTTAAAGACCACCATCGATCCTTTGGGCCGTACCACAACGTACAATTATGACAATAATGAAAACCTCGCTTCGGTCCTGGACGCGGAATTGCACACCACCGCTTACGAATTCGATGAACGCAACCTTTTGTTCAAGGTCACGGACGCCAATACCCCCCAGGGTATCACGCGGTATGATTATGACATTAACGGGAAATTAAGCAGGATCACCGACGCCAACGGGAACCCGACGGATTATCAGAATGACCTCTTCGATCGGCTGGATGTGATGACTTACGCGGACCTTTCAGCGGTCAATTACGATTATGATAAGAATTCCAACCTTGATTTTGTAACTTTACCTGGATCGCACGGGACGATCGATTATATTTATGACGCTTTAAACCGGCTTACGGCCAAGAATTATCCGCTTCACGCTTCACGAAATACGAGTTACTTTTACGACCTGGGCTCCCGCCTGCAGTTGACTATTAATAATCAGCAGATCGAGGGATTTCTTTATGACAATCTCAACCGTGTGCAGGCGACGGGGCAGATCTATGGGGCCGCGCCGTGGGCCATTCTTTTTTATTCCTACGATAAAGTCGGTAACCGCCGCACGATCACGTATCCGTCCGGCAAATTGGTGGAGTATACGTATGATGCCAATGACCGTTTGGATCTGGTGAAGGTCAATAATGTGACGATCGCGGATTATGACTGGGACCTTTTGGATCGGCGTCAGCAGTTGGATCGCTTCACGAGCCCCGTTTCACGAACGACGTATCAATTTGACATTGCCGATC
>MHFY01000020.1:6484-10552 GCA_001805375.1 Omnitrophica WOR_2 bacterium GWA2_47_8
ACCACAACGGGACAGCCTATCAACCGAACAATATTAACCAATACACAACCGTCGGCACGCAGGCGTATTTGTATGATAACAACGGCAATCTCACTAACGATGGAACGAATACGTATACATACGACGAAGAAAACCGCCTTTCGTCCGCGAGAGACGCTTCACGCTTCACGAGCTACGAGTATGATGGATTGAATAGGCGAGTTTCCAAGGATGTCAATGGCGTTAAGACTTACTTCATCTACGACGGGGACATGGAGATTGAGGAGAGAAGCCCCACTGGCGCCCTCATCGCTGATTACGTACACGGTGATGATATTGACGAATGGTTGACCATGAGCAGGGGCGGAAATACATATTTTTATCTGAGAGATGGATTGGGAAGTATCACTGATATCCTGGATGTTAATGGGAATGTCGTTGAGTCGTATGATTACGATGTCTATGGCCAGCCGTCAGCGACGTCAACTATCGGAAATCCGTTTTATTTCACGGGAAGGCGACTCGATTCTGAAAGCAGTCTTTATTATTATCGCAATCGTATGTACGATCAATTAATCGGGAGATTTTTACAGCGTGATCCCATCGGCTACTATGATTCGGTGAATCTATTTGAATATGTCGGCAACTCGCCGGTCAATTGGGTGGATTCATGGGGATTGTACACGAATTTGACAGATGAAGATTTAGGGAATATATATAATCAAACCTATAATAGGCTGAAGGATAAGAATTATTACCAAAGATATAATCCGTGGGATGAAGCGAATTTTGACACACCTTTTTATGCGTACAAAGATGAAGAATATTGCTATAACGGACATATATATACGGGGGGAGAGATTAATTATATTGGAATAGGTATGTATGAAGCATGGAAGGGTTCCAGTTTGGGAGGTGCTCAGAGTATTACATTTTGGTGGAAGTATACAACGAAAGGCGGTCAACCCCCAGGCTCGGGAACGTATGAGTGGTTGGAAAGAGGATATGATAGATATAAACAAATGAAACGATAGGAGGGAATAAATTGAATAAAAAAATTTCTATTTCTTTTGTAGTTGGTATCATTGCGATAATCATTTTTTATATAACTTTTTTTATACAACCCTACAGTTTGCTAAGGATTATTAAGGGAAGAAAAGGCTATGCAGTCTATTTAATTCAAAAGGCTGGAATCGAAGCCATTAATCAGGAAGCCGAAAGAATGTTCGACGATTTTTATAAAAGAAATGTTAGTATTTACTCTCCCGAGAATCCTGCTCAGTATGAATTTATTTCGAACCTTGCATTTTCTACTATTTTGGGAATTTCGCGTGCCAATGAAAATATACAAGCCCATGTTCGAATAAAATATGGAAGTCATCAAATGGCAGACTTTATTTATATTTTTGATAGGAGAATTCTACCGCCTTATTTTGATAATTCGAAGCATAAGAATTTATGGAGAATAACGGATAATATTTATTTGGATAGCGGGGACAGCGCCCTTTAATTTTTCTGTGTGGTTGCTCGGTGAGAGTTCCCTCGACAGGCTCGGGGCAAGTAAACTCTCCCCCCACAACACACACAGAAAGAGTGACAAGTTTGGTCCTCGTCAAAGAAGACGAGGACGTCCCATCCTTCGACTTCGCTCAGGATGGGACAAACACTTCGTGTTTAACTTTTAAGATGATTGATCATTTAACAGAGGAGATCCCGCAGTCTGCGCTTCGCGCAGGTTTGCGGGATGAATTCGCCCGGCAAACTTACGTTGCTGACGCTGCCGTAAGTTTGGGGCTCATTCAGTACACAACCGTCGGCACTCAAGCGTATCTTTATGATTTTAACGGCAATCTTACAAATGATGGCGTGAATACTTACGCGTATGACGAAGAGAATAGAATGGCGTCAGCTGTCAGCTCTCAGGCATCAGCCAGCTATCAGTATGATGGTCTTAACAGGCGGATTAGCAAGACCGTCAATGGCGTGACCACTTACTTCATCTACGATGGCGATATGGAAATCGAAGAGAGGGATGCCAATGGCGTGCTGATCGCTGATTATGTGCATGGGAATGATGTTGATGAGTGGTTGACCATGAGCAGAGGTGGAAATACATATTTCTATCTGCACGACGGGTTGGGAAGTATTACAGATTTGATTAGTACCTCAGGCGCTGTCGTTGAATCATATGACTATGATGTCTATGGTCTCGTGTCTCAAGTCTCTTCTGTCGGCAATCCATTCCTCTTCACCGGCCGGCGCCTCGATTCCGAGTCCGGGATCTATTACTATCGCGCGAGAATGTATGACCCCGTCATCGGCCGTTTCCTGCAGAGGGATCCGATCGGGTATTACGATTCGATGAATCTTTTTGAGTATGTAGTTAATAATCCAACTAATTTTGTAGACCCTAGTGGTAGAACGTGGGTTTGGGTGATAATAGGTGGCATCCCTGTTTTAATATGGATTGTAATGACAGTTGTTGCGTTTGATGAGAGAATGCAACGAGCTGAAGATTTGCGAGAGAAGATGAAGAATGCAACAAATGATCAATGTATTATTATGCTCGAGGAGAGACAAGAAAATATCGAGGATGACATTAGAGCTACAAAGATTGTGATAGAAGCAGCAAATATATCTCAGTTGACAGATACGGAATCACAGATTATTACAATAATTACCGAACCTTTAAATCATAGAAAGAAAAACAGGCATTAGTACCTAAGTGAAAGAGAGAAGAGTTATTATGAAACAGAAAAATGTATCAACTAGTCTTTTGTTCTTAACGATATTGCATTTACTTGCATCAGTCTTCTTTTTTTATTATGGGAGATCCGTCATAAGCGCTACAAAGTTTTTGGCAATAAACAATAAGATAACATTAAACGAGCTAATTCGAGATATTAATTTTTTGTGGATTTTATTTTCTTCTGCTGTTTTATATATTTCGTTGCTTTACTTCTTTTTTTATATTTATCAAAAGAAGTAAGTAGACGTTGTGTAATGCCCCCATTAGAAATAAAGAATAATTAGACGTTGTATGTAAGCTCTTTCAGTTAATAGAGTTAGAAACATATTCTTTTGGTTTTCATCATTTTGTGTGCTGGGTAGAAGTGAACTTCTCCCCACCCACAAAAATGATGTCATCAACAAGCCGCTTTGCTTCGCAAAATCGGATAATGACTGCGAGGATTCCGGGGTTAGCCCAAAGTGCCCCTGTAGCTCATGAAAAATATTTCCAGTTACATTATAAAGATAAATTTTCGGCTGATCCTTGTTCTGCTCCTCTGCGGGTGGGCGTTATTTTTAAGATATGAGACATTTAATGACCGCGAATGGGGATTTGATGAACAAAAACAATATCGGGATATTCAAGGGCCATTTCGCCCTTTTTGGCAAAGGCTTCATTATATTTCCGGTGATCACAGCACTTTTCCGGGAGAATATCTCATCTCATTCCCATTTGTTCACTGGTTTAAAACGAACAAGTGGGGGATAGCCCTCCCACATATTATAAGCACCCTTTTGGGTTTCTACTTTTTATATCGTCTCTGTCGGAAATACCTTTCGACAATACCGGGATATATTATTGTCTTTGCGATCGTATGTTTTAATAAATATTTAATTTTACATTCATTTGAACTGCGGCCTTATGCTGTTTTACCGACATTGTATTTGGCTAACCTGTATTTATCGGCGCAGGTCATTGAGAATTATAAGCTGATCAATAAAACAAAGAAGGGGTTGTTAAGTTTATATTTTATTTTTTCTATGTTTTATCATGCCTATGGTGTTATTATTTATCTTTTACCGGTCCTGTTCAACCTTGCTGAACATCGGAAGGTCAACTGGAGGGAATACCTGCGACAGGATTTTGTGCGGTATTTTCTTAATGTTTTTCTTGTGGGCGTTTCTATCTGGGGATGGTATGCTTCCGGCAATTATTTTGGTCTAGCCCCCGCGTTAGAGCAGTACCTCAGGGACCCCTTTCATGATTTTCCTAATCCGGTTGATCAACCCAAAGGATTTTTTATTAACATTATAGTAAGTCTATTTGGGCAGGGATCGCTTTACCCCCTGGCGTTGGGT
>MHFY01000020.1:10561-23711 GCA_001805375.1 Omnitrophica WOR_2 bacterium GWA2_47_8
TTTTTGGTCCTGCCGATCCAAGGAAAAAAAGACAAATTTATGTTCTTTCTCTCCCTCGTCACTCTTCCATTGATGTTAATTTTGTTCATAGATTTGAAAAGCTCGTATTGGTTCCTCCCGAGACAATTTGTTTGGGTCATGCCTGCATTTGCGCTGTTTATAGGATGGTGCTGGGACGCGATTTTTCTTTGGGTAAAAGATCGCTGACAAAACATTACTTGATCTCGCAAAGCACAAAATTGTTCCTTCGAATTAAATGATAAAAAAACCCTTAAATAACCCCCGATTGATTCTGTTTGTGTGTTTTGCCGTTTTTTTGACGGTTAACATCCTAAAATAAATGGTGTCAAATAAATGGCAAATAAATGGTGTCAGGCAGATTCAAGGACCTAAGGTACATTCGTATCAATACGACAAAGTCGCCAATCACTGGTCGTCTGGGCCATCAACGAAGGCCGCGCCGCCGCCGAATGCGTGAATCAATATCTTTTGGTATAGCTATCAGCTTTCAGGTATCGGCCTTCAGTAGCTGTGAGCTTATCGCTAAAAAGCAGCTGAAAGTCCCGATTTTTCTTAAATTAATTTAGATGTAATCAGGATATCCCAATTACTTCTAAAAAACTATTCTAGGAAAATTGGGACTGATGACTGACGCCTGATAGCTTTCTTGACAGATCCTCTTAGTTTCTCTATGATATTCATAGGGTTTCATCCTTCCTTAAACATTTTTAAAAAGTGAGCCTTCCCATGAAAAAAATATCCGTTTTTATTTTTGCCAGCGTATTATTTGCCGGATGCGGTTCTCCAGCGTCCAAATCCAATTCAGCCGATACAAATCAGCAAGTGAAATCCCCCACAGAATCAGCCGAAACGATATCGTACTATTTAAAAGAAGGCGCCGATAGTATCAATAACGGCGATGTGTCCAATGCCATCAAAAATTTTGGCGAGGCGATCAAAACCAACCCTCAAGATTCCAGAGCCTATGCCTTATTGGGCCAGGCCTATATGCGCCTTCAGCGTTATGATCAGGCCGCCGAGGCTTTCTCGACCGGCTTAAAGTTCAATCCCGAAAATGGCCATCTTAATTATCTTGCCGCTGTAACCTACGGGTTACAAGGGGACAAAGAAATGGCCACGCAGCATGCCCAAAAAAGTGTCCAGATCTTTCAGGATACTCACGATGAAGAGAATTTCAAAAGATCTCTCGCCCTTCTTCACGGGTTATTGAAACCTAACAATCCATAAGACGATACACGGTACAAATAATTTCCTCTGCTGACCCTAGAGGCTTTCGTGCCTAGACTATCCCCCTTGGGGAATCCAAGTCAATCTTTCCTTTTTTCAAATTTGAAACTCTATTTCTTTTGTTATAATGATTCAACATTACCGCTCTTAAAAGTAAAGTAGCGATGTTGAATCATCCTGAGGGCGTGAAAAGCACAGCGATCACGTCCGAAGGATTACCTCAAAAGGAATCTTTCCATGAAACGCACATTTATTTTGGCTATCGATCAGGGGACCACGGGGTCCCGCGCTTTTCTTTTTGACGACAAAGGGCATATCGCCGCCAGCAGTTACCGGGAATTTAAACAGTATTACCCAAAGCCGGGCTGGGTTGAGCACGACACGGATGAGATCTGGCGATCCTGTGTGACCGTTATTAAAGAAGCTGTTTCAAAGGCGAAGATCAAACAGAACCAGATCGCGGCGATCGGGATCACCAATCAGCGTGAGACAACCGTGCTGTGGGACCGTAAAACCTCAAAGCCGGTCCACCGCGCGATTGTCTGGCAGTGCCGTCGGACCGCATCCCTTTGTGATGAATATAAGAAAAAGGGTTTAGAAACGACAGTCCGCGCAAAAACAGGCTTGGTCCTTGACCCGTATTTTTCCGGCACCAAGATCAAATGGCTTCTGGATCATGTGGAAGGTTTACGGGAGGAAGCGGAACGGGGACAGATCTGTTTCGGCACGATCGACAGTTGGCTTATTTGGAAATTGACCGGCGGCAAATCCCACGCCACCGACAACAGCAATGCCTCCCGCACGCTTCTTTTTAATATCGAAACCTTCAGATGGGACGAAGAACTCCTAAAAATATTCGACATTCCGCACATTATCCTGCCGCGGGTTTTAAATTCCGGGGCCAATTTCGGAAGGACAGAAGGGCTTAAAAATTTCCTTAGCGCAGGCATTCCCATAACCGCTGTCATGGGTGACCAGCAGGCCGCGCTTTTTGGGCAGGGATGTTACGAAGCCGGCTCTATAAAAAACACCTACGGCACGGGATGCTTTTTGGTGCTTAATACAGGGAAAAAGAAGATCGCCTCAGAGGAGGGCTTGCTCTCGACGGTGGCCAGTGATATCGAAGGAAAGCCTATTTACGCGCTGGAGGGTTCGATCTTTATTGCCGGGGCGGTGATCCAGTGGCTGCGGGACGAACTTAAGATCATAAAAAATGCAGCTGATACTGAAACATTGATCAAAGGATTAAATGATACCAACGGCGTTTATTTTGTTCCGGCCTTTGCCGGTTTAGGCGCGCCGTATTGGGACAGCGGGGCAAGAGGATTGATCAGCGGTTTAACCCGCGGGGCCAACGCCAAACATATCATCCGCGCGGCTTTGGAATCCATTTGTTATCAGACGAAGGACGTATTCGATATTATGCAAAAGGCCTATGGGTCTAAAATAGAAAGATTAAAAGTCGACGGCGGGGCCTGCCGGAATAATTTTCTCATGCAGTTCCAGTCGGATGTTTTAAACTGTTCTATTGTCCGTCCGGAAGTGATCGAAACAACCGCGCAAGGCGCGGCGTATCTTTCGGGCTTGATGGCCGGGTTATGGCAAAAAGAAGATCTATTGAAATTGCAAAAGGTTGGCCGCACTTTTACTTCGCGGATGACTGAACAGCAGCGGCAGGGATTATATGACGGTTGGCTTAAGGCGGTTAAGAAAGTAAGGCCATGATCCGCGACATTCACAGGTTCTCGCAGTATGTTTATGATCTTTTGATCATCGGAGGCGGCATCAACGGCGCGGCCATCGCGAATCTGGCCGCGGGACATGGCTTGACGGTCGCCCTTATCGAAAAAGGAGATTTCGCCTCCGGCACCTCCAGCAAGACCACCAAACTTCTTCACGGCGGTATCCGCTATCTGGAAAATTTTGAATTTGATCTGGTGAAAGAATCCCTCCAAGAGCGGATCATTCAAATGAAGGCCGCCCCTCATCTGGTCAAACCTTTATCCTTTGTTATTCCAGTCTATAAAAATGACCGCAGGCCGTTATGGATGATGAAGTTTGGCGTTACGCTTTATGATTTCTTAGGCGGGGAGCACAGTATCGGCAAACATCGTTTTTTAAACCCTTCCGAAGTTAAAGGCGAGATCCCTGACATAGAAACGCAAGGGCTTCAGGGCGGTGTCACATATTTTGACGCGCAGATGAATGACGCGCGGCTGTGTTTGGAAAATGTCCTTATGGCGCATGAAAGGGGTGTTCATATCACGAACTATGTCGAAGCCCTTTCCTTTTTAAAAGAGAACGAGAAGGTCATCGGCATAAAAGCCAAGGGGCTGATCCGTAATATTGATTTTGAGATCAAGGCTAAAAATATTATCTGCGCCTTAGGGCCCTGGACGAACACTTTTTCTGAGAAGAACAAGGATGAGCTTTCCAACAAGGTCAGGACAACCAAGGGCGTGCACATTGTTTATAAAGGGAATTTTTCCAAGAATGCGGTTTTGGTCACTAATCGCGATGATAAAAGGATATTTTTTGTTATCCCCTGGCAGGGAAATTCTTTGATCGGAACGACCGACACGGATTTTAAAGGCTCCCCTGATTCCGTGACAACGGAAAAAGAAGATGTCGCGTATCTTTTGCGGGAGGTTAAAAGGGTTTTTCCGACGGTGGATATCAAGGAAGAGAACATTATCACGACCTTCGCGGGCTTAAGGCCGCTGGTGTCCGCCCAAGGATCTCCTTCCAAAATTTCCCGAAAGCATGGAATTACAAGGACAAAAGACGGTGTCTTTTGGGTGGCCGGAGGAAAATACACGACCTACCGCGTGATCGCCATGGATTGCCTTAAGATGATCTATGGCCGGACTTTTCCTTTTTTAGAAGAGTTTATGCTTTATGGGAGCGGTTTGATCGAAGAATCCTCTCAAGAATTGGCCCGGCACTATGGCTTAGAGGAAGAGATCGTCGATCATTTAAAAAATACCTACGGCACGCGCTACTCGGACGTTTTAAAATTAACCAAACAAGACCCTTCCTGGAAAAGCAGGATCTGCGCCTGCTCTCCGGCCATTGCCGCGCAAGTCGTGTATGCCATCAAATTTGAAATGGCCTTTAAGGACGAGGATATCATATGGCGCCGGCTTTCCTTGGGCTATCTTAATTGCCCCACCAGGCAGTGTTTTAAACAGATCGAGGCCTTGAGGAAAAGATTTATAAAATAATATAAATAGTATAAGTATTATAGATATCCATCCTTAGGCCCGCGCATACGAATCTGTTGACAAAAATCCCTTTAATGATATATTACTCCAGGCTTCGGTCGTAAGAACCTCGCCCATTGAAAAATTTTCCACCTGAAGTAAAATCCCGTTAGAAAATAAATTTTCTAACGGGATAAAATGCATGGCTAAAGCGATCTTATATCTTGAAGACGGGGCAAACTTTTTAGGAGAAAGCCTCGCCCGAAAAGGGGAAACTGCGGGAGAAGTTGTCTTCAATACAGCCATGACCGGCTACCAAGAGATTTTGACCGACCCTTCCTACGCCGGGCAGATCGTTGTCATGACCTACCCTTTGATCGGTAACTATGGCGTGAATAAAGAAGACGTAGAGTCTAAAGGTGTTCACGTCAAAGGGTTTGTGGTCAAAGAGTTCTGCCGTTACCATTCCAATTATCGCGCCACTCAAAGCCTTATCGAATATTTAGACGAACATAAGATCCTCGCCATCGAAGGCGTGGATACCCGCGCGTTGACCCGGCACCTGCGTTTGTGCGGGGCCATGAAGGCCATCATTTCCACCAAAGATTTTGACCTCAAAAGTTTAGCCAAAAAAATTAAGGACGTCCCTTCCATGGAAGGCGCGGACTGGGTCAAGACCGTGGCCACCAAAAAAAAATATATCTGGCCGGCGGATAAATCGTTTAAAAAGCCGCGTTTTAAAGTGGCCGCGATCGACTGCGGGATCAAATTTAATATTTTGAGGATCCTGGCAAAATTGGGCTGCGAAACGCATGTTTTTCCGCCGGATACGACCGCCAAAGATATTCTAAGCATTGATCCCGACGGAGTATTCTTATCCAACGGCCCCGGAGACCCGGCAGCGGTCACCAGCGTGATCAGGACCGCGCAGGATCTGTTCGGCAAAAAGCCGATCTTCGGGATCTGTTTAGGTCATCAGATCTTAGGGCTGGCCTTAGGCGGCAAAACTTTTAAATTAAAATTCGGGCATCACGGCGCCAATCATCCGGTCAAGGATATGCTGGATAACCGCATCGGGATCACGTCTCAAAATCACGGATTTTGTGTGGATGTCAAAAGTTTGAAAAGCGGGGACGTGGAGATCATTGATGTGAACTTAAATGACCAGACCGTGGAAGGCCTGCGCCATAAAAGGTTCCCTCTGCTGTCGGTCCAGCATCACCCGGAGGCCTGTCCCGGCCCGCATGACGCGCAGTATTTGTTCAAACATTTTGTGCAAATGATGGAGAAAAAAACTAGAGGCCAGAAGTAAGAGGTCAGAAGTTGGAAAAGGCACAGAGATTTTCCGATTTCTGGCTTCTTGCTTCTGACTTCTTGAAAATTTACAAACATGCCCAAACGTACAGACATTAAGAAAATATTGCTTCTCGGCTCCGGCCCGATCGTCATCGGCCAGGCCTGCGAATTTGATTACTCCGGGACCCAAGCCTGCAAGGCCCTAAAAGAAGAGGGCTTTGAGATCGTGCTGGTCAATTCCAATCCCGCCACCATTATGACGGATCCGGAATTTTCCGATCACACCTATATTGAGCCCCTGACCCCTGAATTTTTGGAAGCGATCATCAAAAAAGAACGGCCCGACGCTATTTTACCTACCTTGGGCGGCCAGACCGCCTTAAACCTTGCCATGAAACTTTTCGAACGAGGGGTTTTAAAAAAATACAACGTTGCAATGATCGGCGCGACTTATGACGTTATTAAAAAAGCCGAAGATCGGGAATGTTTCAAGAAGTTGATCTTAAAGATCGGTTTGGATGTTCCCAAGAGTGCCTTTGCTCACAATGTCGAAGAGGCTAAAAAGGCCGTTAAGAAGATCGGTTTTCCCGCGATCATCCGGCCCAGCTACACCTTAGGCGGCACCGGCGGCGGCATTGCGAACACCATGGAAGAATTTGAAAAAATCGCCTCATTAGGCATTGAAAGCAGTATGATCCATGAGATCCTGATCGAAGAATCGATTGTCGGGTGGAAGGAATTTGAACTGGAAGTCATGCGGGATAATAAAGATAACGTGGTCGTTGTCTGCTCGATCGAAAATTTAGACCCTATGGGTGTGCACACCGGCGACAGCATTACGGTTGCGCCGGCTCAAACTTTAACGGACCGAGAATATCAAATTATGCGTAACGCATCCTTGGCGATCATCCGCGCGGTTGGCGTTGAAACCGGCGGCTCCAACATTCAATTCGCCGTTGAGCCTAAAACCGGACGCATGGTTGTCATCGAAATGAACCCGCGCGTGTCGCGAAGTTCAGCCTTGGCCAGCAAGGCCACGGGTTTTCCCATCGCGAAATTCGCCGCCAAGTTATCGGTCGGTTATTCTCTGGATGAGATCCGCAATGATATCACCCGGGAAACCCCGGCGTCTTTTGAGCCCACCATCGATTATTGTGTGGTCAAGATCCCGCGTTTTACGTTTGAGAAATTTCCCGAAGCCAAGGATATCTTAGGCGTGTCCATGAAGTCCGTCGGAGAAACGATGGCTATCGGCCGCACCTTTAAAGAAGCGCTGCAAAAAGGATTGCGCGGTTTGGAGATCGGGCATAAGGGATTTGATAACAAACTGGATCATCGAACGATCTCCGATGCAAAGATCAAGCTCCGCCTCAAAGAGCCCAATGCCTCAAGGGTCTTTTATATCAAATATGCCATGCAAAAAGGCATGACCATTGAACAGATCGCAAAGATTTCCAAGATCGATGTCTGGTTCCTGGCGCACATGGCCCAGCTGGTTGAGTTTGAAGAGGACCTTAAGAAAGCCATGAAAAAAGAAAAGACCTTAAGCGATGGTTTATTGCGAAAGGCCAAGGAATATGGTTTTAGTGACCCTCAACTCGCAGCGATCATGGGTTCCGACGAGAAGACCGTCCGGGAACTGCGCAAGAAAAAAGGGATCGTGGCGACGTTCAAATTAGTCGACACCTGCGCCGCGGAGTTCGAGGCGTACACGCCTTATTATTATTCGACCTACGAAACGGAAGACGAGGTTATCCTGCAGCAAAAGACGAGAAAGAAAAATAAGAAGATCATGATCTTGGGCGGCGGGCCGAACCGGATCGGGCAGGGGATCGAATTTGATTACTGCTGCTGCCACGCCTCTTTTGCCTTAAAGGAAATGGGATTTGAAACGATCATGGTCAATTCCAATCCGGAAACCGTGTCAACGGATTACGATACTTCGGACCGGCTTTATTTTGAGCCGCTGACCTTTGAAGATGTCATGAATATTATCGATGTCGAGAAACCCGACGGTGTTATTGTGCAGTTCGGCGGCCAGACCCCTTTAAAATTAGCCAAACCGCTGTATGACGCGAACGTCCCGATTATCGGCACCAGCGTGGATTCCATCGATATGGCCGAGGATAGAGAGCGGTTCTCTAAACTGATCAATGAGCTAGGGCTCATCCAGCCGCAGAATGGATCAGCCGTTTCAGAGTCCGAGGCCATTGCCATCGCTGATCATATCGGTTATCCGGTCTTAGCGCGGCCGTCGTATGTGTTGGGCGGACGGGCGATGCGCATCGTTTATGACGAAGAATCCTTGTTGTCCTTTATTGAAGAGGCCAAAGAGGTTTCCGAAGGGCATCCGATCCTGATCGATAAATTTTTGGAAGACGCGATGGAAGTGGACGTGGATGCGATATGCGACGGAGAAGAGACGTATGTCGCGGGGATCATGGAGCACATTGAGAATGCCGGAATCCATTCCGGGGATTCGGCCTGTGTCCTGCCGCCGCATACTTTAAAAAGAAATATGATCGAGCAGATCAAAGACAATACGCGCCGCATCGCTAAGGCCTTAAAGGTCATCGGGCTTCTTAATATCCAGTTCGCCATTAAGAACGATCAGCTTTATGTCCTGGAGGTTAATCCCCGCGCTTCCCGTACTGTTCCGTTTGTCAGCAAGGCAACGGGCATTCCCTTGGCCAAGATCGCCGCGCAGATCATGGCCGGTAAAAAGCTGCGGGAGTTTACTTTACCGTCGCTGGAAGATCTAAAGCATATTTCGGTCAAAGAATCGGTGTTGCCGTTCTCCCGGTTCTCGGGCGTGGACATTGTGTTGGGGCCGGAGATGAAATCGACCGGCGAGGTGATGGGGATCGATTCCAGTTTTGGCGTGGCGTTTGCCAAGGCGCAGATCGCGGCCAATTCTTCCCTGCCTAAGAAGGGCAAGATCTTTATCAGTTTAAATGATGAGGATAAAGTGCACTTGGGTTTCCTGGCCAAGAAGCTGGAAAATTTAAAATTCGAACTCGTGGCCACCAAAGGCACCGCCGAGGTTCTAAAATCCAACGGGATCAAGGTCGAAGTTGTTGATAAACACGGCGAAGGAAAAAACAACATATTGACATTAATCAAAAAAAATGAGATAAATCTAGTTATCAATACCCCATCAGGAAAGAAAAGCCAATCAGATATGAGAACAATTCGAGCGGCAGCGACATTGCATAACGTCCCCTGTATCACCACACTTCAAGGGGCATGGGCCGCCATCAATGGGATCGAAGAAAGTTTAAATAAACCATTCACTGTCCAATCGTTGCAGGAATATTATAGCGATCAGACGACAGAGGTTACATAAGTGAAAACTTAAAGCGTAAAACGTAAAAGTAGTTCTTGATCTTTTATTTAGGCCCTGAAAGGACACATTAGTTTTAGCTTTTGCGCTTTAAGTTTTTAGTTTTTAAAGGAATTGTAATATGTGCGGCATTATCGGTGTTTCAAATCATAAAGAGGCTTCCAAGATCGCTTTTTTGGGGTTGTACGCCCTGCAGCATCGTGGAGAGGAATCGGCCGGGATCGCTTCTTTCGACGGGAAAGACATCCATATCGTAAAAAATCGCGGGCTGGCCGTTGATGCGCTGGATGAAGCAGCTTTAAATGAACTCAAAGGCCCGACCGTGATCGGGCATTGCCGTTATTCCACTACCGGTTCCAGTAATTTCAAGAATATTCAGCCCTTCCTCGTTACGCATAAAAACCGTCCTATCGCCGTTGCCCACAACGGAAATTTAACCAATACGGAAACGTTGTATAAAAAATTAGAAGAAGAGGGGTCCATTTTTCAGACGTCGATGGATTCTGAGATCATCGTGCATTTGTTGGTCAAAACTAAGAACAGCGATATGAAGCAATGGTTCGTTAATGTTCTGTCGCAGCTTAAGGGCGCGTTTTCTTTAGTGTTCTTAATAGAGGATGTCATTGTGGGCGCAAGGGACCCGGCGGGATTTAGGCCGTTATGGTTAGGAAAATTAGATGACGGTTATATTTTGGCCAGTGAAACCTGCGCCTTGGACCTGATCCGCGCCACACCGATCCGCGAGATCGAGCCCGGGGAGATCGTTATCATCAGGAAAAATAAAATAGAAAGCGTCTTCCTTCCCAAGCCGGCTAGCTCGAGAAAGGCCTTTTGTATTTTTGAAAATATTTATTTTGCCCGGCCGGACAGTAATATTTTTGGGGACAATGTTTATCAGGTGAGAAAACGTTTGGGCGTACAATTGGCCAAAGAACACCCTGTCAAGAATGCCGATCTCATTATGGGTATTCCCGACGCTGGAAATTATGCGGCCTTGGGTTATGCCAGTGAATTAAAGGTTCCCTTAGAATTAGCCATGGTCAGAAACCATTATATCGGCCGTACCTTTATTCAGCCGATGCAGTTTATGCGGGATTTTAGGGTACGGGTTAAACTCAATCCGATCAAGGACGTCATCAAGGGAAAAAGCATTGTGGTCATTGAGGATTCGATCGTGCGCGGGACAACCAGCCGAAACCGGATCGAAGCCTTACGCGACGCGGGGCCTAAGGAAATTCATATGCGCATCAGTTGTCCGCCGATCGTTTCGCCGTGTTTTTACGGTATTGATTTTCCCAGCAAGGATGAACTTATTGCCACGAATAAAAGTATAAAAGAGATCGCTAAATTTATCGGCGTCGATTCTTTAGAATATTTAAGTTTAGAGGGAATGCTTTCAGTGATGAAAGGCTCTAAAGAGGATTTTTGCGCGGCCTGTTTTACCGGTAAATATCCGGTTGATATCCCAAAGAACACCAGTAAATATCTTTTAGAAGGAAAGACATCAGGCGCGGCTCCGGCAAAGGTAAAAACGTAATTCTTATGAGTAAATTCATTTTTATAACCGGCGGTGTTGTTTCAAGCTTAGGCAAAGGTATTGCCGCGGCCTCTATCGGAAAGCTCCTCGAGGCCAGGGGATTAAAAACAACGATCATTAAATGCGATCCGTATCTTAACGTTGATCCCGGCACCATGAACCCGTATCAGCATGGAGAGGTTTATGTGACCGAAGACGGGGCGGAGACGGACCTGGACCTCGGCCATTATGAACGTTTTACCAATGCCCAGGTCAGCAAAGACAGCAACATCACAACCGGAAAGATCTATTATTCGGTTATTTTAAAAGAACGCCGTGGTGATTATCTTGGGAAAACGGTCCAGATCATTCCGCATATCACCGACGAGATCAAGAATTCCCTAAAAAAAGTCGCCCACGACAGGAATGTTGATGTCACTATTGTAGAGATCGGCGGTACCGTCGGAGATATCGAAAGCCTTCCATTCTTGGAGGCGATCCGCCAAATGCGTTGGGAATTAGGGGAAGGATACGCCCTGAACATTCACGTGACGCTCCTTCCGTATATTAAATCCGCCGGCGAACATAAGACCAAGCCGACCCAGCATAGCGTTGGCCGCCTGCGGGAGATCGGGATCCTCCCGGACATCCTGCTCTGCCGTACCGAGCGGCACATGGATAAAGAACAAAAGGACAAGATCGCGCTTTTCTGTAACGTCGATAAAGAATCGGTCATCGATGCCTGTGATGTTAAGCATATCTATGAAGTGCCGTTGGTCTTCCAGAAACAGGGGTTGGATGATCTTATTTTAAAGAAGCTGAAACTTAAAGCCGATAGTAAAGATCTAGGAGAATGGAAAGATTTTGTTATCCAAAGGCTCAAGAACCCTAAGCGGGAAGTAAAGATTTCGGTGGTGGGGAAATACATCTCTTTGCCGGACGCATATAAATCGATCTATGAAGCCTTGGTGCATGGCGGCATTGCCAATGACGCCCGCGTGATCATTAACAAGATCGATTCGGAAGATATCAGCAAGAATGGAAAGGTCGATAAATACTTGGGCGGGTCCTATGGGGTCCTTATCCCCGGCGGTTTTGGAACTCGCGGCATTGAGGGGAAGATCCTCGCGGTTCAATTTGCCCGGGAACGCAAGATCCCGTTCTTCGGTATTTGCTTGGGGATGCAGGTTGCCACGATCGAGTTTGCCCGAAATATTTGCGGCTTTAAAGATGCGAACTCCACAGAATTTGATACCGACACCCCGTATCCCGTGATCAGTCTTTTAGAAGAGCAGAAAAATATCAAGAACATGGGAGCGACCATGCGCTTGGGTTCTTATGCTTGTAAATTAACCAAAGATTCGTTAAGCTATAAAGCTTATAAAAAGGAAAATATCCAGGAACGGCATCGTCACCGGTATGAGTTTAATAATAAATACCGCGTACAATTAGAGAAAAAAGGCCTTTTAATCGCCGGAACTAACCCGGAAGCGCATTTGGTTGAGATCATAGAATACCCAGAGCACCCCTGGTTTGTTGCCTGTCAATTTCATCCGGAGTTTAGGTCTAAACCGGAACGAGCCCATCCTTTATTCAGAAATTTCATTACAGCGGCTGCGGAGTATGGCAGCAGTTAACGTGAAGCGTCATTCGTGAAGCGTCGTTCGGTCGATCGACGTTTTACGAGAGACGAACGACGTTTTTTCGCGCGGGTGGCGGAATTGGTAGACGCGCACGTTTGAGGGGCGTGTGGGGCAACCCATGAGAGTTCAATTCTCTCCCCGCGCACCAGTCTTCGTTCAACTGCTTCCGCGTTGAACTTCGCCTGGTCTTAAAGAAAACGAAGACTGTTGTCCTGCGAAGTCAAAGTAGAGGTAAATTTTCCGCCCGAGGCGGATCAGCCTCTGGCTGAGACGAAGCAGGATTTTCTTTTTTAGGCAATCTTACCCAATCCCTTTTTTGTGTGATATATTTTAAATATAACCATGAAAGACTTTCTCCTTAGATTAGATAAAGCTTTGGACTTTTTTTTAAAGAATTTTCTTATTCTTTTAAAAGTGACGGCTGTTTTTTTTATCATTTTAGAAATACTGGATTATTATTTTTATACGGAGTCGGATTTCAGTGGGCTTCCGTATTTATATCTAAACAACTTGCCTGCTTCGTTCCGGGGCAATCTTTTAAATGTTGAGCTCTTTGCCTTGATCGCTTTGGTCTTTGTTGTTCTAACGGTCGGGCTGGTCCTTTTATATCAGCTTGCTTTTTTTAAAACCACGGAATTCCTTCATCAGGGTAAGAAAATTAACGTTATCCTGAGTTATCAATTGGCCTGGAATGATCTTAAGGGTTATGCGGTGGTCACGGGGCTCGTCCTTTTTAAATCTTTTTTATGGTCGCTGCTTTTTATTATTCCGGGTATCATTGTGAGCCTTTTATATTCCTTTGCTTTCCTGGCGTGCGCGTTCGACGGTAAAAAGGGGAATGCGGCCCTGGCATACAGCAAAGAGCTGGTCAGGAACAATCTTAAAAAATTTCTTGGGAATA
>MHFY01000020.1:23749-26613 GCA_001805375.1 Omnitrophica WOR_2 bacterium GWA2_47_8
TATTTTTGTCTTTGTGTATTTTTTTTATAATGATATGAAAAAAAATAATAAGGAATTAAAATGAGTCTTAAGGTCAGCGCGAGTATCCTGTGCGCGGATTTTTCAAAGCTGGGTGAAGAAATCAAAAAGTGTGAAGATGCCGGCGTGGATATGTTCCATGTGGATGTCATGGACGGGCATTTTGTCCCGAATATTACGGTAGGGCCCATGATCGTTGAGGCGATCCGCCCTTTGACGAAATTGCCCATTGAGGCGCATCTGATGATCGAGCATCCGTGGGATTCTTTTGAAAGTTTTGCCAAGGCGGGGACGGATATCATTTCTATACAGGTAGAATGTTATGGGCAAAGAAGGGCAAACTCAAGAGAATATAATCAATATCCTAAAGAGGTCGATGCCATTGATGCTCAGAAAATAAAAAAGGATATCGCAAAAATAAAAAGTTACGGAAAGAAGGCTTTCGCTGTCGTCAACCCGGGAACACCGCTTTGCATACAGGATATCGTGCAGGACCTGGACGGGGTTTTGATCATGTCTGTCAATCCGGGATTTGCCAAGCAAAAGTGCATGCCGGAAGTTATGGAGAAAGTAAGAATTTTGCGCAAGACCTTTAAGAAGGATATTGAGATCGACGGCGGCATCAATGATGCAACCGCGCCGCAGGCCGTAAAGGCAGGGGTCAATATCTTAGCCACGGCCAGCTACCTTTTTGGGGCAGCCGATCGAAAAATCGCGGTCAGTTTTCTAAAGAATTTGAAATGAGAAAGAGTATGAAATATAAAACATCCAAAATACAAGGTCAAAGCGCCGTAGAGTATATGATGCTGTTGGCTATCGTGGTGGTTGTTGTTTTGGTTGGATTCAAGAGTTTTATGCCGCGGGTGGGTAGGGCAGCGAACACGTATTTTAATACCGTCAGTAACGGCATTATGGGCAAACCGGTCAACGCCAGCTTCATCGATAGTAACCGCGACAAAATATAGATTTAAGCTTTCCGTTTATCCCGCACGTAGTTACTCTTACCGATGTTCTTGGCAAATTTTTTAAGCTCGGCGCCGCTTTCGCTGATCTGGGCCACGTGCGTGATCTTATGTGTCGCGCTGCTCACAATACCGATGGAAATGGATAAGAGGCCTGTCTTGATCTCATTGCCCTGACGGTCCTTTCCGATAATAAATCCGGACTGCCTGTCTTTTTCGTTATAAAAAGAGGGGACAGTTTTGTCGAATTCTTCAATGATCTTCTGGCAAACCTCATCAATAACGGGATCCTGTGTGATAAAAACAAAATCATCGCCGCCGATATGGCCGACAAAGGCCTCGGGGGATTTTTCACGCACGACCTTTATCAAGATACGGGCCACTTCCCGGATGATCTCGTCGCCGCGTTCGAAACCGTAATTGTCGTTATAGATCTTAAATTTATCCAAGTCCGCGTACCCAACGGCGAAGTCCTTGACATCATCAATGCAATGCTGAAGTTCTTCCATAATGGAGGTGTTGCCGGGCAAGTGAGTCAAAGGATTCGCATCCAGGCTCAAAACCGTTCTTCTTAAGATCATTTTGATGCGGGCGACCAAGGTCTCGGGGTCAAAGGGTTTGGTCAAATAATCATCCGCGCCCGCCTCTATCCCCCCGACGATATCCTTGGATTCTCCTTTCCCGGTCAGCATGATAACCGGGATGTGGCGCAGCAAAATGTCCTTTTTCATGGCCTTGCAGAATTCCCGGCCGTTCATGACCGGCATCATATAGTCACAAATGATCAAATTGGGATTTTTTGACTGAACAAGGGACAGCCCCTCCTTGCCGTTATTAGCCTGGATGACTTCATAGTTTTCTTCCAAAGTAAGCTTCAAAACATCCAAGATATCGGGGTCATCATCTATGGTCAGGATCTTTTCTCGACGCATTACAACAGCCTTTCTTTGTTAGGTATTTTTTAAGCTGCCGGTGTTTCCTTTAACGGCAGTGTAAAATGGATCGTTGTGCCTTTATCCACCTTACTGGTGATCCAGATGTCTCCTCTATGGGCTTCGATGATATTCTTAACCAAAGAAAGTCCGAGCCCTGAACCCTTGACGACTTGATTGATCTCATTGTCAACACGATAGAATTCGTTAAACAGTTTTGGAATGTCCCCTTCATTGATCCCGATCCCAGTATCGCTTACCTCTATTTTTAGGTTTTTTTCGTCATGGGTGACCGTAACTTTAATGTGGCCTTGAAAGGTAAATTTGATGGCATTGCCGATCAGATTGATAAAGACCCGTTCAATGAGCGCCGGATCGATCGGCACCGCGGGTGTGTTATCGGGGATTTCGGTGATCCATTTGAGGTTCTTTTCTCGGAGTTGCGGAGTTAACAGATCATGCACGTTCTCGATAATGTGGGTGATGGTCTGAGGCTTGACCTTAAGTTCCATTTTGCCGGATTCGATCCTTGCAATATCCAGAAGGTCATTGATCAATTTAACCAAATTATCGGAATGTTTGTTGATCTTCTCTAATCGTTCTTTCACTTGGTCAGGAATATCCCCCAGTTTTCCGGTCATCAAAAGAGAGGCATACCCTTTGATCGAAGTTAAGGGGGTGCGCAGTTCGTGAGAAACAGCGGAGATGAACTCTGATTTGTTCTCGCTGATCTGCTTAACATCCGCCAGGGCAGACTCTAATTGTTTTGTGCGTTCCTGGACCTTTGACTCCAGAATTTGACTGGAACGATAGACTTGTTCGAACAATTGTGCGTTCTCTACAGATTGGCCGATCTGATTAGCTAAGATCGAGATGAGTTCTTCATCACCCTCATTGACCGCCGAGGCATCGGAGTGGTTACCCACAAAAAGGATGCCCATAACGCCTTTTT
>MHFY01000020.1:26682-29327 GCA_001805375.1 Omnitrophica WOR_2 bacterium GWA2_47_8
TGGGGGAGCTGACGGATGAAAAACTGTGGCCTTCTTTTAAGGCGGTCTTAAGACTGTTCTCTTTGCTTAATTGGGCAATGATGAAGTTGACTTCATCCAGGGAAAAACCGGATTCCGCCTTGCAATAGAATTTTTCGGCATCTTCCAAAAGAAGAATGATGTTCTTTTCAAATCCCAAGTCCGTTATGAGGGGCTGCTGCAGACGGCTAAAAACTTCATTTTCATCCAGGGTCGTGCTGATCAAGCGGGATGTCTTTTGCAGCGCCTCCAAGCCTTTGAGCCGTTTGTCCAGTTCTTCCTGGGCCTTGTTCAATTCCAGGTCCGTCTGGACGATGATCTTGGCCTGTTCGTCAAGTTCATTGAAGGAGCGCATTAACTTGTTAAGCGTGTTGTTTAATTTTTTGATCTCTTCATTCCGCAGGTTGAGAACGATCCCTAAGGCAATGAGTCCCACAAAAAAAAGAAAGGCCAGAAAATCAGCGATCATATGGATGTTTATCCTAAAGCTAAAATTGTTATGCTTTCGTTTTGTACGTGCATCTTGTCTATATCTTCCAGCGAGCGGGTGGGGCAAATTTCTCCATACGTGTATATCCCGATCAAGGGGGCGGTATAACCGAATACCTCTTTGATGGCCTTGATCTCCTGGAAGGCCGCCCGCCCTAAAAGTTTGTGGCGCGCCAAGGACTCAAAAATAATGACTAATTTAGGCTCTGTCCCTTTGAGATTATTTTGGGCCTGCATCGCGGCATCCATGGTGGCCTGGATACAGGATTCTTTATTGGACAACATAATGTGGACTTCCGCTTCTCTGGGGATCTCCCCCTGGCAGACGATACTCCCGTCCGCCAGGATACTCACCGCGTTCCTTAAAAGGTATTCATCTTCGCCGGGAAGATAAATTCCCAGAGGATAGAGGATCGACATTTGACCGAGCCTGGTGGAGCGGAGGTTATTGGCCTTTTCGCCGAAGTATTCCTGATAAATGGATGCGGCGGGTTTTCCGTCGATCGTTTTAATGACGTTATGTTCGACACGGTCTACAAAACGCGGTTTGCCTAACGGCTTCCAGCCGTGCCGCGTGCCTAACCCAATGGTGGTGTGCCCGCCTATTAAAAAACCGCAGGCGCCGTTGTTCATGGTTTTTTCCCGGCAGAACTGATGGCTTTGCTTAAAATGAAAATCATCACAGCTGCCCGCTCCAATGATAGGAAAGGCGTTGCCGAAAACATCCTGGATCCCTTTCAGGATAACAGAACTATCGGTCAATACCCCGTCAGAAAAGAATACAAAGGCCTGCCGCCTGTGCTGCCCGTAGTGTTCAGTCACATTTTTCGCCAGGCTGTTGCCGGCCATGCGCAGGTCTTGAGAGGTAATATTATCTATGCACCCGATGGCAAAATGGACATCATCCGAGGTGAGGGCAACGACGCTGATCCCGCGGGTCGCGATGAGGTTGGATGTGAGAATGCCGGCTGTCGAACAGCCTACGATCTGATTTGTCCCTAAAATATCCTTGATGAGGACGAGGAATTCCTGCGATGAATAATGGATCGTGCTGAAAACGACGGCAAGGTCTACTTTTTTTTGCTGTAAAAGAAGTTTAGCCTGTTCGGCTGCCTCTATGGCTGCTTCTTTTGTGTTCAACTTTTGGCTAAAGCCGATACCGGTGTGAAAGGCCATAATAGTAGTAGTATACCTAGTAGGTGAAAAAAGTTAAATTAAAAGTTAAAAATGATAAAGCGGAGAGTGGTCCGTCTTCGCCAAAAACTTAACGTGTTTGGCTTCGCCGGATTCTGACCAGGCGAAGTTTGCCCATAAAAATTTTCGAACGAAGACTGGTGGCCCCAGCCGGTCTGCTACGCCAAAAGACTTTCACGTTTGGCTTCGTAGGACCTGGCCAATTCCTTCGAAGCCCAAGGCGTAAGCTCTTGGGCGAAGTAGAATGGCCCCAGCCGGATTTGAACCGGCGTTTAATGGCTGAGAACCATGCGTCCTGACCAGGCTAGACGATGGGGCCTAAACGATAAGTGTTAAAAATGATAGCACAGTTTCCCGGCAGGTCAATTGATTTTTGCCAGGGTCTTTTAAGCTCGCGGGGCCGAAATTATTCTTTATTTCTTCCTTTCCTTTATTGCTTGCCATTTTTGTTAACTTATAACTCATTTATGATCAATAGCTTATGAATAATAGATCTCCCTCGGAAATCGTTTTCTCAACACCCTCTGCAGGCTCTTGTTGATTTACTTTTTAATGGCAAACTTGAGTTAGACGTCGCTGTGAGAGAAGTAAAGTCAGCAGATCATAAGTTAAAATCACGGGTTGTAAAAAAACAAACTTATCCGCCTAAAAACGGAGTAAGTTTAAAAGCCGGAGGGTCAAATGACGCTACGACTATTTTTATCAAGCAAGTCTTCCAAGATAGTGCTGGGATTTTCATTTTTTTTTATTATCTTTTGTATCATTTCTTCCCCATCGCATGCCCAATTGATCCGCATTAATGTAGAACATCAAATGTATGTTGATCCAGCCCAATCCGAAGCAACTTTGACGCTGAGCTTAGGGCCGTGGCGGGGGACCCAATTAAATCAATTCTCACCGTACGCTTATGTTGAAACATTTTGCACGGACCAATCCAGAACCGG
>MHFY01000020.1:29387-31528 GCA_001805375.1 Omnitrophica WOR_2 bacterium GWA2_47_8
CTTTTTCCGATTTTTTTACTATCTACCGTTCAAAATTACCAAGTCATGGACAATTGACTTCCGGCTATATCGGGACCATGTATGGGGCGAGCCTTAACACAACATTTGAAAGAGTTTTTTCCGGAGTTTTGAGATTGACCAAAGAACAGGGCCGTGCTCTTATTTCCGGTGGCCAGAAATTAGTTGCAACTGACGGCCGTCGGACTCGGCACGTGCAATGGGACAGTTGGACATATTACAAAGAAAAGGTGAATGGCCAAACGATCCCCAGCTCAGTCCATATTGCGATCCCGCATTCGTTCGTGCAGCCGGGAGATGTCACCTGGCGCGTTTATTTAAGGCCGGCGGCAGAAGTAGGGGATTTACGTTTTGTCATGCATCCCAAGGTCCGACAAATGTTGCGGGAAAAACGGATGCTCGTTAAAGCGTATGGAGAGAATCCTGGTTTGGATATGGTGGCGGAGTTAGATCTTTCCGGTTTCGAGAACGCTCCGAAGGAGTTCCAGGGTCATAACAAAATCACGTATGTTTTTAATGCTTTGCTGCATCCTGTCAATGCCAGCATGGTTCCTGCGGGATATCATGGCCCGCTGGTCAAGGCTTTTGTGACAGCGTATAGCGGGGAGGAGGCTGGTGTTGAGGTCGATCTTTTGTTAATTAATAGCCTGATCGCTGATGATCCTTCTACGGGGAATATAACTTCCTCATCTGATGATTTTTATTTAAAAGAATTAGCGGTCGAAATGGATGATGTCACTATGTGGGTTCATAATTATGTGGACCCTTTGTCTAATGGGAAACCGGTCCGGCGGATCGGCACTCCGACCAAGGCTGGCAACCACGCAAAGCTTAGCTGGATCCAGCCTTATGCGGGGATGCATTGGGTCAAGAACGGTGCATTTGTTCCGTTATATCAGTTGGTCATTTCTCCCGATACCCGACGGCAGGGGGTGGGAAATTTAGCGCAAACCTTATCCGACACTCTTCCCTATGTGATCAATGTTATGGACGGGACCCATACCAGCAGTGCCTACACACAGCCTGCCGTGGACGGGGCAACGTTGACCCCGGATATGATGACAACACATTCATTAAGTACGCGTACTAATCTTGTTCAAACATTGTGGGGAAGAGTTGATCATTGGACGGAAATGTTTTATCCGATTTCCCCCAATTTTTATGGTTATTTGACAGGCGAGATCGATGGGCACACTACGAGTAATTCTCAAATTTACCGTAATAATTTACAAGATACGATCATGCGCAATTCCCTCGGCACGGGCACAAACTATGTCCGGGGGCTGGAATCTTTTTTGGCGTTGGTTAGGGCTAATCAACTGCGTCAAGAGTGGGATGTCGCGTTCACTTTGGATGGGCAGCTTAACAGTGTGAGTGTTATGGACGCTATGTTCGGGAACCGTCAACAATTTTGGCTCGTTGGAGCTTTTACCGATGCCCGGTACTCAGGCGGAAGACCGAATCTCTGGAGAAACAGTACAAACGCAAATATTCGTAATTGGTATAATAATTTTGCGGCAGGTTCTTATCCGCAAGTGGAATATAACAACCCTAATTCAGTTTATTGCAGGCCTAATCCCAACCCCGCCCTTCCTCCTATCTGTAATCCTTTGTTCAGAAGCTATACCCCCGCTGACAGTGAGCATTACGCGCGATATCTCCGTACCGCTGTTTTTGCCGCTGGTATTGGCGATCCAATCGCCCGCTTGCTGGCAAAATCTGCGGGATACAATTTTGAGATCAATAAAAGTTCGAAGCCCGGATGGGATTATTATGATCGCAGCTTCTATGCCGGCCGGTTGGCTATCATGGCTCGTCCAAATAATGGAGGCGGATTTGACAGGACTGCTGAAACTTTTGGGGCTTATGCGATGCTGATGAATTTTAGTCCTGAGATCAGCAGTGCCGCAAAAACTAATATCATTCAGCCAATCTTTGATATCCAATATTATTCTCAAATACCAGGGCTGGGATGGAGATTTACCCAGGGAAGAGACGATAGGGATTATACCGCAAGTACTATTCCGACGCTAAATGAAGTAAAAGAGCGTTTTGCTCTGCGGCACAATGTTCCTGTCTCTGCTGTTGCGCTTGGCGCAATGTACCGTCCATGGCATGAGTCT
>MHFY01000020.1:31543-41199 GCA_001805375.1 Omnitrophica WOR_2 bacterium GWA2_47_8
TCGGATATGCTGGCAGAATCTGTGAAAGATGACCCCGACCCGCTGATTCAGGCGGCCCTGAACAGATTGAATGTTTCATCCGAGAATTTTATACGTTATAGCCATGTGATCGGGCGGACGCTGACCAATGATCCTCGTAAGCGGACATTCTTTATTTTGACCGTAAAGGATTACACGATCAATGGGGTTGTTCATCAGGCTTTGGAAACGGATTTGGAACCATTAGCGAAAAGTGATATAGGAACAAGCGCTTATTACAATCAAATGTACGGGAAGCTGCAAAATAAATACCGCCATTTGGCGAATCAGCTGCAGTGTTTTCTGCCTAATTTCTTGTCGGATCCGGCGAACGCCATTGATCCGAAGCTGTCTTCATCCTATGCCGAACATCAAAGAATGGCGGATGAAAATTTTCGGCCGCAGTGTCCGTAGAAGTAATTTTTTTGCCTCTCCCATCTGCCCCTGCCGCATGTAATGCGAAGCCAAAAAATTTTTTGCCGGGATAAAGCCCGGCACATACTTCAGCCAATATTTACAATATATTTTTTCATGGGCCCAGGTCCGGTTGGCATCACGGGTAAAGGCTATTAAGGTAAAAAGGACGGCGGCTATCAGCACATAAAAGATCCTTTTGTCGATAAGATCCCGCAATTTTAATAAGGCAAACGCCATCAAGGCGAATATCCCGATCGACGGAAAAATAAGCCAGTGCGGTTCTATCAAAAGGCCGTACTGCAAGCCGTAAAGGCTGCCCCAGGCCACAGCGGCAAATCCGATCACGAGCCATCCAACCAACAGAAAAATTTCCGGATATTTTTTTCTTGAGGCAAAGATCCCAGCCAGAACGGCTCCCCCCGCGATCAATAAACTTATCCATGCAAAGAGATGAGTTTTTACGACAGGCGCTGCCCAGATCAACACAATACCATCGAGGTTTATAAATTTGGATACATACCACGCGATGATCTTTGCGTAGGTTGCCAGATATTCTAAGAAGTTTAAGGGATAAAGTTTTATTTGTTCCAGAGTCCCGCCGGAGGCGCTGGTTAACGAAAGTCTTATCGTCAGAAACAGGGCTGCAATAATAAAAAAAGGCACGGTCCGGATAATATCGCGCTTAGTCAGCTTTTGATTCTTGAAATAAGAAAAAAGGAGAAGGTAAAGAGGCAGGATGATAGCCGTGTCATGGCAAAGATTTGCGATGATAAATAATAAAAGGCTCAATATTTTTTGTTTTTCTTTTAAAAAAAATATCGACGCCCAGATCATGGCAAGGGCCTGCAGGGAAAGAACTGCGCCCAGGTTCTTATAATTCATTAGAATCCCGCTTAAGGGATGCATGGCAAAAAGCAGGCTTGTTATCAGGCTTAATGTCCGGTCATTCAACAAGGAATTGAGGAGGGAATAAATGGAAAAGCACAGGAGGATAAATAATAAAAGATCGACCATGTGATAGCCGGTTACGTTAGTTTTAAATGCCACGTAGAGAAAAAATGGGATAATGTGCGCCAGCGGCCGATAATAAGGGGGCTTAACGGTTGTCGCGCTGTCTGTTGCCCATGGCGCAAGCTGATGCCGAACGAAATCAAGGTGATGGGCGGGCGGGTTGCCTAGAATGAGGTCATGGTCATCGATCAAAAAATCGTTATGGAGGGCATTGGAGTAAGCCGCCAGGCATACGAACGAGAGGATGAAGAATGCTTTTAAAGAATTTTTCATAGTTTTATTATTGACCTTTTCTTCTATAAAATCAATATGGTAGTCAATATTAGGTCTTTTTTCTAGAAAAGAAAAGGTGTTAATATTGGCTACCTTTAGTCTTTTAATTGGGAAAGACCAATATAAATAAATTTTACGATCCCGCCATTGTTTGCTTATCTTTTCAGCCGGCTGCCTCTATTAAGATTAGTATTATTTTTCTTTCTTTTATATATATTGCCATAAATTGCTATGCTATAATTTTTTTTAATTGTACAAAAAATAGGAGTTTCTATCCGGTTTATGCCCTTTCCTTTTATGCGAAGAATCATCGGCGTTACAGTTTTAATATTCCTTGCCTCCCATCCTCTTTTTGCCGACGACACGGCTAATCCCATCGGTAAGATCGATAATTTATTAAAACAGCTAGAAAAAGAAGAGCAGGATGCCCAGGGCCTGCAGGGAGAGATCAATAGGCAGGAGACCACGATCAATAATTTGAAGGCTCAGCTTGAAGAGAAAAACAAAGAATTGGACGCCCTTAAAAAAGACCTGCTGGACAACAGTGCCACATTAAAGGACCTGACTTCGGAGCTTAAGGAGAACACGAAAGCGGAAGTTGAATTGGTCCAGATCAGGGAAGAGAGAAAAAATCTTTTAGAAAAGATCGCCTCCCTGGAAAAGGACATGGCAGGCCTTCAGGCGAATCTAGAAAATATTCAAAATGAAAATAATAAAAATAGGGATAACTTAAAAGTCACAACCGCTGAAAAGAACCGTTTAAGCGAAGAGTTGGCCCGCGCCAAAGACCAGGCGCGTATGTTGCAGGCCGAACTGGATGCGACAAAAAAATCTATCCCTGGAGAAATCAGCCAAGCCCAGGCTCCGCTTCAAGAAAAGATCAACTCGTTAGAAAAAGAGATCGATCAGGTCAATGCCTCTATCCCTTCAAGAATCCAAAAAGAAAGATCCCCCTTAGAAGAACAGGTCAAGTCCCTTAACCAGGAATTGTCCAAGCTCCGGCAATCGATAGCCCCCAAGATCGACGAGGCCACGGCCCCTCTACAGGAGCGGATCGGGGCCCTGCAAAAAGAGATCGATTCGCTGAACGCTTCCATCCCGAAAAGAATTGAAGAAGCCAAAATTCCTTTAAACGAAAGGATCCGAGGACTAGAAGGCGAATTAAGATCTTCCCAGGATTCTATCCCTCAGAAAATCGAAGAAGCAAAGGACCCTTTGAATAAAAGGATCATCGGCCTGGAGCAGGAGTTGAAGGTTTCGCAGGAATCCATTCCCAAGAGAGTGGAAGAGGCCAAAGCCCCGCTGCAGGATCAGATAAGATCCCTGGAAGATAATTTAAGAGCAGCCGAAAATTCTATCCCCGCCAAGGTCCAAGAAGCCAAATCTCCTTTGGAAAAGAGGATAAACTCTTTAGAAGAAGATCTCCGGCAAAAGGACGCCTCTATTCCCGTCAAGGTTGCAGAAGCCCAGAAGCCATTACAGGAGAATATCAAATCCTTAGAAGCCAATTTAGACGCGAAGGAAAAGCAGCGCGTCAAAGACGTTGAAGCGGCAAAAGTCCCCCTGCAGCAGAAGATCGATTCCATCCCTTCCCAGATCGATGGTGCCAAACGGCCCTTATTAGAACAGATCAAAAATTTAGAAAATGAAATAAGCAGGATCAACGGGGAAACACCTAGGCGTATCGAAGAAGCTAAAAAGTCTCTGCAGGGGAAAATCGTTTCTTTGGAAGAGGAATTAGCGAGCATCCAGGCTTCGATCCCGGGAAAAGTTGAAGAAGCCAAAACGCCTT
This sequence comes from Omnitrophica WOR_2 bacterium GWA2_47_8, assembly GCA_001805375.1. Taxonomy (GTDB): domain Bacteria; phylum Omnitrophota; class Gorgyraeia; order Zapsychrales; family GWA2-47-8; genus GWA2-47-8. Next base: position 35,055 of record MHFY01000020.1, read on the forward strand.
TACAGGAAAAGATCAATTATCTGGTCGAAAAATTAAAGACCACGGAAGAGTCGATCTCTAAGCAAGTTGCCTCAGCCGAAAAACCATTGACAGAAAAGATCGCGCAATTGGAAGCCGCCGCGGCGGAAAAGGCCAGTACTCTCCAGCAGAAAGAGCAGGAGATCAGCCAGTTGACCGGCGCACGGAACGATCTGGATGAAAAGTTGTCGAACTCGCACAATGAGAATTCCAGTTTAAGCCTAAAAATAGAACAACTGCAAAAAGACCTGCAGGCCGCTCAAGCCCAGGTCCCCAAAGAGGTGGAGCAGGCCAAGGCGCCGTTAAATGAACGGATCAATGCCTTGAACAAGGAAATTGAAAAGATCAATAGTTCTATTCCGGCCAGGATCGACGAGGAAAGGGCCCCGTTATTGGCGAAGATCAGATCTTTGGAAGAGGACAATAAGCGTTTAGATAATTCTATCCCCGGCAAAGTGGAAGAAGCTAAAAAACCTTTACAGGAGCAGGTCAGCCAGCTGGAAAATCAGATAAAGAGCGAGAGAGCGGCCGCGGATAAGAAGGTTGAGGAGACGAAGGTTCCTTTGAACCAGAGGATAAAGGAGCTGGAACTCAGCCTGGACAAAAAGAACCAAGAGCTTCCCGCCAAAATGGAAGAAGCCAAGGCGCCTTTGCAGCAAAGGATAAATTCCCTGGAAGAAGAGATCCGGCAAAAGGACAGCGTCCTTCCTTCAAAGATCGAAGAGGCAAAAAAGCCGCTTCAGGAGACGATCAATTCATTGCAAAAAGAGATCGCCCTGATCAATGGCGCTATCCCTGCTCAGATCGCCCAGGCCAAGGCCCCGTTGGGGGAGAGGATCAAGAATTTAGAGCAAGAAAAATCGGCTTTGAATGCCTCTCTCCCTAAGAAAATCCAGGAAGAGCGCCAGCCGTTGGAAGCCAAGATCCAGTCTCTGCAAAAAGACATTGATAATTTAAATGCTTCGATCCCGCAAAAAGTAGAACAGGTCAAAACACCTTTACAGCAAAAGATCAAAGAACTGGAGAACGAACTGCAAGCCGTCAACGCGAGCATCCCCAAAAAGATCGAAGATGCCCAAAGCCCTCTGCGTAATACCATCCGGGCCATGGAGGATGATTTTAAACAGTTAAATGATTCTATCCCCAACGTCGTCGCTGAAGGGAAGGCCCCTCTGGAGGCGGAGATCGCCAGTTTAGAGGAAGAGATCGAGAGTATCAATAATGCCCTGCCGCAAAAGATCGAAGAGGCCCAAGCGCCCCTGCAGGCGAAGATTTCCGAATTAGAGGCCGCATTAACCCAAGAACAGTCTTCCGTCGATGGGAAAATTGAAGAAGCCAAGCAGCCGTTGAATCAGAGGATCGCTGAGTTAGAAGGGCAATTAAGGCAGGAAAAAGAACAATTACCTAAAAGGATCGAGGAAGCGAAGGCGCCGTTAAAACAGGAAATAAATTCCTTAGAGCAAAGGATCAGGGACGAGGCCGCCTCTTCAGCCAAAAGAGCTGAGCAGCAAAAGGCTTCTTTCAACGGCCAAATCCAAGCCAAACAAAAGGAGGTGGAACAGATAAGAACAGATTCAGCCCAAAAGGTAGAACAGGCCAAGGCCTCATTTGATCAAGAGCTTCGATCTATGCAGGCGCAATTAAAAGCAACCGAAGGTTCCATTCCCGCAAAAATTGAAAAGGAAAAGGAACCGCTGCGTGTTGCGATAAAGGATCTGGAAACAAAGTTGCAACAAACCGAAGGTAATATCCCGGCCAGGATCGAGGAAGCCAAGAAACCGCTTGAACAGCGGATCGGACAATTAGAGACGGAATTAAAGCAAACACAGGTCTCGCTTCCGGGCAAGATCGAAGAGGCCAAGAAACCTTTGAATGATAGGATCGAGTTCCTTTTGAGTAAACTCGAGAATGACACCGCCTCAAGCAAGAAAACACTCGACACCGCCGCTGCCGAACATCAAAACCAATTAAGATCCAAAGAGGATGCCATTGTTCAAAAACAGAATGAATTGAACGCGGCTCTCCAGGAAAAAGAAGCCCTGGCGCGAAATTTAAATTTAGTCAAACAGGAAAATAATGCTTTAAATGAAAAGATCGCCGGCCTTAATAAAAAATTACAGAATACCGAAAGTTCCATCCCGGAAAAATTAGCCCAAGTCCAGGCGCCGCTTCAGGAAAAGATCAGATCCATGGAAGCAGAGAAGGCAAAGATATTAGATAAGGCTCCCGACGACATCAAACAGGCCAGGGCGCCTTTGGAAGCAAGGGTGGGCGAACTCACCCAAGAGTTAGAAAAAATAAAAACTTCCCTTAATCAGCGTGTCGATGAGGCCAAGAGACCATTAGAAGAACAGATCAGTTCTTTGCAAACACAGATCGCGCTTAAAGAGCGGGATATTTCTGTGCAGATCGAGGAGGCCAAAAGGCCCTTAAATGTGCAGATCCACACATTAGGAACCCAATTAGCCAAAGAGAAGGAATCCATCGAGAAGCAGAAGCTGGAAGCGCAGAAGCCTTTATTGGCCCAGATCCGGGCATTAGAAGATCAATTGGCGGGGAAAGATAAGCTCGTCGCTGAAAAGGTCAACCAGGAGCGCCTGCCCTTAAATGACAGGATCGCCTTTTTGGAACAGCAATTGACCATCACCGATCAATTAGCCAAACAAAAAGAGGAAGAATTAAAAAATACCACGAAAGAACGTGATGAGTTGGCCAAGGATTATTTTGATATACTTAATGAGAATAACAGCCTGACCGATAAAAAGAAGACCTTGGAAAAAGAGGCCCAGAAGCTGCAGGGCCAAGTTAAGGTTCGTAATGCCGAAGAAATTGAGGCGCCCTGGAGGGAAAAGGTGAAGGCCCTTCAGGAACAGGTCAAACAGATGCAGGCGGATCTTTCTCGGCAGATCGAAGAGGCTAAAGCGCCGTTGGCTGACAAATTAAAGGACCTGGAGGCGCAGGTGACGGATGTTGATTCCGTGTCAGCCGAAAAAATCGCTGCCGCCAAAAAACCTTTGGAAGCAAGGATCAAAGACCTGGAAGAGCAGATAAGGGTCAAGGAAGACCTGTTGAACCAAAAGGATGCCAGCATCAAGAGTTTAGCTGAAGCCAAAACCAGCCTCACCGATCTGCAGGAACTGCAGAAACAGATAGATGCCCTCAAAAAAGAAAGGGATGATATCGCCGCTGATTTCTTCCAAATGCTGGATGAGAATGAAAATTTAAAAGCGGAAATTGAGAAATTCAAAGCTAACGTGTCCGGGGCTGGCCAAGCCGTTTCTCCATAGCGCATAAAATTTTTTAAAAGATAAAGGGATAGTGTTGCTTTATGGATATTGTTCAAGCGTTTATTTTAGGTATTGTGGAAGGGATTACGGAGTTTTTGCCGATCTCTTCGACGGGACATTTGATCCTGGCAACCCGCCTGCTGGGGATCCCTCAGTCGGAGTTCACGAAAAGTTTTGAGATCATCATTCAGCTGGGGGCCATCTTGGCCGTGGTCGTTCTTTATTGGAAATCCTTGCTTTTAGATCATGAGGTTTTAAAGCGCGTCATAGGAGCGTTCATTCCAACAGCGGTCCTGGGGTTGTTGTTCTATAAAACGATCAAAAAATTTATTTTGGCGAATCATGACGTTGTGCTATGGTCATTATTTTTAGGCGGGATCGTTTTGATCGTTTTTGAGATATTCTATAAAGAGAACAAAAAACCGCTTCAGGAGATCAGAGAATTATCATACAAAGATGCCTTTTTCATCGGGCTTTTTCAATCGTTGGCGTTGGTCCCGGGTGTTTCACGGGCCGGGGCCACTATTATCGGAGGGCTCCTCTTGGGCTTGCAAAGACGGATGATCGTTGAATTTTCTTTTCTGCTGGCCGTTCCGACTATGCTGGCCGCGACAGGGATGGAATTGGTCAAGAATATCCACGCCTTTTCCGCGGATCAGATGGCTGCGCTGGCCATCGGCTTTATTGTTTCTTTTTTTACCGCGATCTTAAGCATCCGGTTTCTTTTATCATTCATCAAAAAGAATAATTTTATTTCTTTTGGCGTTTATCGAATTATAATAGTTTTACTTTTTTGGGGAGGGATGAAGTGAGAAAACTTTTCATTTTGGGAATGTGCGTTTTTGCGGCCGGCTGTACGATGCCATCTTACCCGGCTAAGAATCTTGTCAGCCTAGGGCAGATCACGCAGAAGATGTCCAAAGATGAGGTTCAGGCAAGGCTCGGAGATTCGGTCGTGATAGGATACGAGATTGCCGATGAGGCCGGAACAAATTTAAAACCGATCAAGATCAAGAATCCGCAAAGGGTTGAAATTTTTCAAAGAGGGCGAAGGACCTTTGAAGTCATGTTCTATCTCACCCAGATCCGCCAAGCCGATGATAAGATCACGGATGACGAGCTGACACCGCTGGTGTTCGAAAACAATCAATTGATCGGCCAAGGCTGGCAATTTTTAAATCAAATATTGAAAAGCGATGGCAGTTATTGACTTTTTCCTTAACAAAATAACAGAGGAAGTCAATATTAGGTCTTTTCTCCAAGAAAGAAAGTCTAATATTGGTTTCCATAATTTGGTTTAATAATGGAAAAGACCAATAGCCCCCTTCTTTTACCGTATCAGATCAAGCGCCCCCATCAATGGCAGGAAGAATTTAACAACACTCATCCCCTGGACATTGAGATCGGTTTCGGCAACGGGGAATTTCTGGCCCGTTTGGCCGGCGCTGACCCTAAACGCAATTTTATCGGTATCGAGCAGGATTGGCAGAGGATCAACAAGGCTATCCGCCGGATCAGCCGGGATCAGCTGACCAATGTCCGGCTTTTGGCTGTGGATGCCTTTGTTGCCTTTCAGCGGTTATTTAACCCGAAAACGGTCGATCAAGTTTATTGCCTGTTCCCGTGCCCCTGGCCCAAAAAGAAACATATTAAGCATCGTCTTTTTTCCAACGAATTTTTAAAGCTGGTCAACAGCCGTTTGATCGATCAGGGCAGTTTAAAGATCGTAACGGATTTTTTGCCGTACCGGGATTGGATATTGGAACAGGAAAGTCAATCCGGTTTTCGTGTTCATTCCAAGGTTGTCCCTGTCCAATATGACACAAAATATGAACGCAAATGGGCTGATCTGGGGCAAAGAGATTTCTTTGAACTGCAGCTTATTAAGGAGAAACATATCTCGATCCCTGTGCAGGAGGACATGACGATCAAGGAATATTTGGTCGAGACATTCAATCCTGAGCGGTTCCATTTTTTAGAACAGCACTCCGCGATAACCGTGGTATTTAAGGACCTATTTTTTGACAGTGACCGGGACCATGCGATGGTCCATTTGATCGTGAGCGAAGGGCATTTGCTTCAGCATGTGTGGGTCACGATCGCGAAATTCGATAAACATTGGGTCATACGCCCGACGGAAGGGCACCCCTTTATCCCGACCTTGGGCGTTGCCAAGGCGCTGGATCTAGTGAAAGAAAGTTGCCTGAGAATATAGTTCGACCTTATGAAAAAAATCCGCCGACTAGGTTTTATTAATTTTATTTTGATCGTGAGCCTTTTTTTCTTTTCTTTTTCTTCCGTGGGTTTGGCTAAAGGGAAAAGAAAAGGGAAACCAAAAGCAAAAGGCCCGTATGCGGTATCGGCTAAATCCGCGATTTTTTCCGACAGTACGAATGTCAAACGCCTCTACGGAAAGAATGTCCATGCCAAGGTCTTCCCAGCCAGCACAACCAAGGTCATGACAGCCCTTTTGGTTTTAGAAAAATTGTCTTTAGATAAAGAGGTCGCAGGCAGTTCCCGGGCCACCCAGGCCGCGCCTACGAAAATAAATCTTAAAAGCGGGGAACGGTTCAGGATTGAGGACCTGCTTTACGCTATTCTCCTTCAGTCGGCGAATGACGCGAGTGTGGTCTTGGCTGAGGCCGTGGCCGGTTCAGAACAGAAGTTCGTTCAAATGATGAACCAGCGGGCCAAAGAGTTGGGCGCCAAAAATACTAAATTCGCCAACGCATCCGGCCTTCCGACGAAAAAGGTGCGCCAATACACGACGGCTTACGATATGTATCTGATCTTTAGGGAAGCCTTAAAGCATGATTTTTTCCGCAAGGCCATCAAACTGC
>MHFY01000020.1:41206-65983 GCA_001805375.1 Omnitrophica WOR_2 bacterium GWA2_47_8
GACGATCTATTCGAGGTCGGGCAAGGGGTTAGCACGGAAATTCAATCTAAAAAGCCATAACAAGATCCTGTTCAAGAAGTGGAAAAGCGATATTTACGGAAAAACAGGTTACACGCGGGCCGCGCGGTCATGCTTCGTGGGCACGGTGCAAAAAGGCGGCAGCACATTGATCATCGCTGTTTTCGGCTGCACGAAAAGATGGGAGGATATTAAATATATTGTTTCGCGTTACGGGGGTGTTGTTCTTTGAGAGAGTTGGGTTTTTCACTAAAAAACTGTATTATACTTACTGCGGAAGATAAAAAAATTCTTCGTGACATTTCAGCTGACCCATGTTTATATATTTAGATAATGAAAACATCAAAAAGGCTGTCTCGCTGGTGTTATTGGCGATCGGCATGCTCATCTTTACGGTGACGACATTAGCGCATGTTGATGCTAAGGCCCGGGAAGCTGAAGCAAAGCTTCAATTGATTTACGCTACCATGAGTTGGGATGATATGATGTATCAGAAATACAAGAAGATGGTCTTCGATAACAACCCCGTTCCTAAAAGATAAAAAGAAAGGATCATTTATGCAGGAGAAAGATAATAAGATTTTCGTTATTGGCATTATTGTTATCGTGGGAGTTTTCTTAGGCATCAATTTAATGCAGAAAGAAAATAGCAGCCCTCTTATGAGAGAAATGATGAAGCAGCAGTCGGAAACCCTGTCCGCTCTTAAGAATCTAGAAAAAAGTGTGGGCGGAGAAGAAGGCCAGGGAGGTTCAGCGACGCAAGACTTACAGAAACGTGTCGCGGTCTTGGAAGCGAAGATGGATATGGTCTTATCGGGCGGGCCAGGACAACGGCCGCAACCAGCGGCTCCGGCTGCTCCTGAGGAAGATTACAGCAAGGTGTATGATATCCCGATCGATCATTCACCGGTCAGAGGAAAGAAGGATGCAGAGATCACTATTGTTGAATTTGTGGATTTTCAATGTCCTTTCTGCGCCCGGTTTCATAATGTTTCCAATGATGTCCTGGGGGCTTATCCCAATGATGCCCGCTATATACTGAAGAATTTCCCTCTGAGTTTTCACCCGGAAGCCAAGCCTGCTGCCAAGGCTGCTTTTGCCGCCGGAGAGCAGGGAAAATATTGGGAAATGGTCGATGCCATTCTGGAAGACAATTCCAATCTTAGCGCTGATAGATACAAAGAATTAGCCAAAAAGATCGGCTTGAACGTCGATAAATTTGAAAAAGATCTTCAGGAAAAAGACAGCCAGTATGAAGATTGGATCACTAAGGATATGGAACTAGGCAGTCAGGTGGCTGTGCAAGGGACACCGACATTTTACCTCAATGGTCAAAAGACAGTGGCCCGTTCGTTGCCGCAATATAAGACGGTCATTGATGGGATTTTAAAAAAGTAGCCGTTTAATATTTCTTATAGCCCTATTATTGCCCTCGATGTTTCGCAAGGTGAAGCAAAGCGTCGGGGGCAATTTTTTCTGGTCTTTTTTCCCTAAAAATAGTATACTTAGTCCCCTTAAGCAATCTAGAGACGAATTGTTATAGACACGGAGGTTCAAAGCAATGACAAAAATAGGCGGGACAACAAAACGGTATTATAAAGAAACACGCGGCATGAAGGTCAGCGGCGGGCAGTTTGTTAAAGCGGGAACGACTTTAACCAGAGAAGGCCATCGTTGGAAACCGGGACATAACGTTGTGGGTTTAAATCACCTATCAGCTATCTGTGACGGTGAGGTTTATTTTACCAGAAAAAAAGGTAATTATAAGAGAGCGGTAACGGTTATCCATATCAAACCAGTAGCAGCAAAGAAGAAGACTCAAACAAATTAGTTCGCCATCAGGCGTCAGTCATCAGTCTTCAGCTGATGCCTGAAAGATGAAGGAATGGCTTCCGCCAAAGGCGGATCCGCCGTTGGCGGAGAAAGCTTTCTATGTGCGGCATAATCGGTTACATCGGCGAAAAGAACGCCACCCCCATCTTGATCGAAGGGTTAAAGCGTTTGGAGTACAGGGGATATGATTCAAGCGGCATCGGTATCATTTCCTCCGGCTCACATCAACTGATCATACGTAAGGCGCCGGGCAAAATTTGTGATCTAGAAAGCCTTATACGGTCCGACCATGTGCCTGCTGCAAGTTTGGGTGTTTCTCACACGCGTTGGGCTACCCACGGCGCACCAAACCGCGTCAATGCTCATCCCCACAGTGATTCCCTTCGCAAGATCGTCATTGTCCATAACGGTATCATAGAAAATTACGCGTCATTGAAAAAGACGCTCCAAGCGAAGGGCTATAAGTTCGTTTCTGAGACCGACACGGAGGTCGTGGCCCATTTATTGCGTGAGAACCTTAAGAAAGACCTGATCTCCGCTTTCCGCAAGACCATCAATCAGCTTAAGGGGTCTTTTGCCTTAGGCGTCATCAGCCAGGACCACCCGGATATGCTTTTAGCGGCCCGCATCGGCTCACCTTTAATTATCGGTGTCGGGAAGAACGAGAATTTTATCGCCTCGGATGTGCCTGCCATTTTGAACCAAACCAAAAGGGTCATTTATTTAAAAGATGAAGAGTTTGCCGTGATCCGTAAAGATAAGATCGATGTTTATGATTTCGCGGGAAAAAAAGTCCCGGCAAAGATAACGACCGTTACTTTCAAGCTCGACGCTGTGGAAAAGCAGGGGTACGCGCATTTCATGCTCAAGGAGATCCACGAGCAGGCGGATGTTTTAAAGCAGATGTTAAACAGCAGGGTATCAAATGATCATGTCCATTTGGACGGCCTGGCGTTATCAGAAAAACAGATCAAGGGGATAAAAAATATCATGATCGTGGCCTGCGGAACAGCGTATCACGCGGGGTTGGTTGGGAAATATATCATAGAAAAATTGGCTAATATCCCGGTCGCGATCGATGTTTCCAGTGAATTCCGATACCGGGACCCGATCCTTGATAAAAGTACATTGGTCGTGGCGATCAGCCAATCCGGTGAAACCGCCGACACCTTGGCCGCTGTTAAAGAAGCCAAGGCCAAGGGCGCAAAGATCCTTTCCATTGTGAACGCGGTCGGTTCTTCTTTGACCCGCGAATCCGACGGGGTCCTCTACACGCATGCCGGGCCGGAGATAGGTGTTGCTTCTACCAAAGCTTACACGGCCCAATTGTGCATGCTTTATCTTTTGGCGCTTAAATTGGGCTCGATAAAAAAGACATTAAGCCAGAAAGAGATCCGGAGATTCATTAAAGATCTGAAAAGCATCCCGCATCTGTACCATAAAATTTTAAAACATAAGCAATCCATCGCGGCCATGGCCAAGGATAATTCTCATTTCGGTTGTTTTTTGTATTTAGGCCGCAATATCAATTACCCTTCCGCCTTGGAAGGGGCATTGAAATTAAAAGAGATCTCTTATATCCCCGCGGAAGGATATGCCGCCGGAGAAATGAAGCATGGGCCCATCGCTCTGATCGATGAATACCGCGCGGTCGTTTGCATCGCGGTTGAATCGCCGACGTATGAGAAGATGATCTCCAACATCCAGGAGATCCTTTCCCGCAAAGGAAAGATCATCGCCATCGCGACAGAAGGGGATAAGACCATTCAGGATCATGCCCATCATGTGATCTATATCCCCGCGACGAACCCATTGTTGACGCCTTTATTAACGGCGATCCCTCTCCAATTGCTGGCCTATTATATCGCGGTCAACCGCGGCTGCGACGTTGACCAGCCGCGAAATTTGGCAAAATCCGTCACTGTGGAATAAAACTAGAAGTCAGAGGCCAGAGATAGGAAGCCAGAGGTTTTTCTGACATCTGACTTCAGACATATCGTTTCTTATAATAAAATGCTATATATCGTCTCCACCCCTATCGGTAATTTAAAAGACATCACCTTGCGCGCTTTGGAAATCTTAAAAGAGGTTGACCTGATCGCGGCGGAAGACACGCGCCATACTAAGATCCTTCTTGACCATTACCAGATCTCAACTCCCACCACAAGCTACTTTGAACATAACCAAATTCAAAAAGGGGAGTATCTTTTAAGATTTCTTAAAGAAGAAAAGAAGGTCGCCTTGGTTACGGATGCCGGCACACCGGGCATCAGCGATCCGGGCTATGCTTTAATTCAGCTCGCGAAAAGAAATAATATCCCGGTCACAGTCATCCCTGGCCCGACAGCGCTCATTACCGCGCTATCTTTATCCGGGCTGCCGGCGCATAATTTTATTTTTGAAGGTTTTTTGCCGGTCAAACCGATCGCCCGCCGTAAAGAACTGGAAAAATTTAAGAATGAAGAGAGGACCGTTATCTTCTATGAGTCCCCTTATCGGATCTTAAGAACATTAAAGGATATTGAGGAAGTTTTAAACGACCCGATTGTGGTATGCGCCCGGGAAATGACCAAGAAGTTTGAAGAAGTGGCAAAGGCCAAAGCCAGTGAGCTTATAAAAAAATTCTCCCTTCAGAAACCGAAGGGAGAATTTGTGTTGTTAATTCACCTTAAAGATTTGAAGGATTAAGGGCAGAACCCGCCTGTTTTCCCATCAGTAAGATCGGTCCAGGAACCGGCAGAACAATAACACAGCGCACCGCTGGTGTGGGCATACATAACACCCTCCTCGCAGCTGGGTGGAGAGTCCATAGGTTCTAAACGCATAGCCTGACTAATATGTAAGCTTTGTGTGGGGGCCGTTATCCCGATCCCAACATTGACACCATAGAAAACAGCACTGTTAGGTTGAGTTATGCTTACGGGAGCACCTGAACTTACGTAGGCGAACGTGTTATCTCCCGCGGCACTGATCTGCGCATTTTGTCCCATGGCCACAGAGTGATCCCCCGCGGCGATATTATCCTGCCCGCCAGGTACGGCGGAAGCATATCCAGAGGCTGTATTTGTTTTCCCGCCTCCGACAGCAGAATAATCGCCCAGAGCACTATTAGTATGCCCGCCTGAAACAGTGGCATGCCCTTCGAAGAGCAAATTCCCGCCGGCTTTGTTATTTATCCCGCCAGCGATCGTGTGCCCCATACCCAAATATCCGACCGGCGGTATAGTATTATTGGAACCGCCACCGATCACCGAATATTGTCCGGAAATTTTATTTGTTGTCCCTCCGCCGATAAAACCATGAGTTGAAGTTCCTCCGCCGATATCATTATCCACGCCACCCACAACAACGTTAAAGCCCGTAAGGCCTCCGGCAACACTGTTGTTCAAACCGCCTCCGATAAAACCGCCGGCGTCATTCGCCAGATTGTTTGTACCGCCGACGATAGAGGCATAAGAGATGTTTACGGGTATCGTGTTGTTGTTCCCGCCGCCGATAACGCTATATTCGGCCGCGTTCCCAATACTATTACTATAACCGCCGCCGATAAAGGCATTCCCTGATTGGTCAATGGTATTCGTATTTCCGCCGGCAATAACAGAATTTGTATAATAAGGGAAAGCCGGCCAATCAGTGATATTGTTATTTGAACCACCGCCTATCGTTGAATAATTTTGATCAGCGGTGTTGCCGCTTCCGCCGTTGATGTTTGTGGCAACGCCAAAGGCTTCGTTATTAAGGCCAAAGGCCACAGAATAATTCCCTATATTCGCGTTATCCCATTGAGTTGCGCCCACCGTACCGGCGCGCAGAGCTGATTTACTGGGGATCCACATTAATCTCGTACCTGCACCAGCCGTTGTCGGGGTTACCCCGGACCCAACAGACCCTTTGGCCAAAATGCCGCCGTCCTGGTCCAGGGTGAGCTTGAATTCGGGATCGGATGTTCCGATACCGACGAAATTAGTGGCATTGGTATCCTTTAAATAGACCTTTGTTCCAGCCTGTTCCCAGACAGTTATGGGTTTTGTATAAACACCGCCTGTGTCGCATAACCAAAAATTACCGTCATTTACAACAGTTGTGCCTGGAACGCAAGAAGTCCCTTCAACAGCGGCATCATTATCGCTATATTTTACGCCAGTAACATTAAGCGAAGGCGTGGGAACTACCGCATAAAAGGAATAAGAATTGTTAGCTGCCCACCCTGCGGTGACCAGGCTATTTATCACTAAGATTGTTAAGATAATCGTTCTCATTTATTTGACCTTTCCTCATGAAAATAATCCTTTAAATCATTTCTTTAAATCATCTATTTAAAGAATGGTTTAGTCCCTGAAGGGCTAAACCACTATTTAAAGGATGTTTTGGCGCCAGAAGGCCCAAAACAAAAAGCCTACTCTTAATTAACAATTCGTAAGAATAGGCACCGGATTCGAGAAGTTCTCTCGCTCTGTTATTGGTAGCTGGCTGTCTCCCCACTAGTCTTCTGTGAGGGACCCTGCCCCGACGTTTCAGCCGGGGTCCCGACTTCCTTTATCTAGGAAACGTCGGGATAGCTTTGTGCCCTACCCTTACGAGTAGTTTACCTCCCGTTCTACGCCAACGGGATCTCGCCAAGTTTTGTTGGCGGACTTTTCAATAGCAGATCATTCATGTTGTGAATGACTGTACTATACAACAAGTATAGAAGGTAAAGGGTTAGGAAAGCAAGAGAGATGACTTTTTTGGAGAAAACGTTTTCTGGACGATAGTAAATTTTAAAAAAGAAATGAACTTTAAATAGGGCAATCCATGGGACAGGTGCTGGAATCTTCTCCGGCATCGCAAATTAGGTTGCCGCAAGATCCGCATGTGCCGCAGTCTGCCGGGCAGGTAGAGCATGATTCGCCATCTTCACAATTTGCATCCCCGCAGGTAGGGCAATAGTCTTGGCAATCTGCATTACAGGTAAAGCAGTTTTCACCAAATTCACATGTTGCATTCCCGCATGAGGCGCAAACTCCGCAATCTTGAGAGCAGTTTGAACAATCTTCTCCAACTTGACAGTTTCCATTGCCGCATACACAGGCTCCGCAATCCGTTGAACAGCTAGTGCAATCTTCAGTCGAGCTGCAAAAGGCATCACCGCAACTCCCGGGGCAGTCAGCGATACAAGTACCCGGTTCTTCATTGGCTTCGCAGATAGCATTGCCGCAAGTCCCGCAGCTTCCGCAGTCCGCCGGGCAGGTAGAGCAGGATTCTCCAATAATAACATCGCAAGTTGAATTCGGGCAGCTGCAATCGCAATCACTGGGACAAGTAGCACAATCTTCACCGGCATCACATGTCGCATTCCCGCAGTTCTCCATATCACAGGTTCCGCAATCACTCGGGCAGGTTGCGCAACTTTCTATTGCGTTACAAGCAGCATCTCCGCAGAAGGGGGCAAGGCAGGCCCCGCAATCGCTCATACATGTACCGCATGTTTCGGATCCCGTGCATCGAGCATCACCGCATAGATGACAGTTCCCGCAATCGCCAGGGCAGTTGGAACACGTCTCTGATCCAGTACACGTCCCGTCATTGCAAACAGGGGCACAGGCTCCGCAATCGATAGGGCAATTATTGCATGTTTCGGTAGCCTCTCCTCCTCCATCAGCATCTCCAGAATCACAGACGTTATCCCCGCATGTCGGTATACAATCAATAAGGCAGTTAGTGTTATTTTCAAGAGGGGTCTGGCATTTTGAATCCCCACAGCGCTCCATGTTTTCAGTCGCAGTCCTTAATTCGTTGATATGCTGGATCCTTATCGGGGTTACGCCGGCGGTCAAAGGGTCGTCTGTAAACGTGGGTTCGGTATGAGGAGGGTTCACATAATCTTTGATCGCGGTCCTTAATTCGTCAATATGCTGCGCGCGGATAGGAGTTACCCCGGCCGTGATCGCTTCAGTCCAAGAGTAGGCGCTTGCCCCTCCCTGTGTACGCTTTTCATCGATTTCGGTCCTTAATTGCTGGATATGGATCGCCCGGATGGATGTTTGTCCGGCTGTTAGAACAGGATCCGTCCATTCGATATTTTTGTAGTTATACATAATATTGCTGGTAGCAAAAGCAAAGTTATTGAACAGAAAAATCCCTAGAATGAGGATTAAAATTGAGAGTAAAGAGATGAAGCTTATTTTTTTAAGAAGATTTAAGTACATGTTATCTCGTAATTTCGGTAAAGTTAGGGGGCGTAAACCGCGTAATACCCTGCTTGCGCGCCGGAACGGTAAGTGACCTTTAATGGCCCCGCGTTAATAGAATCGAGTTTCCCGCCGATAGATCCATTAACGGTCAATTTATAAGCGGGGATAGGTTCGCCTACGCTTAAAACACCCGTTCCTATAATAAAGGCATCGTCAGCCGGATAAATTGCTTCCGTGCCGGAATGCTGCCAGACGTAAGTTCTAGCTCCACTAACAGTGGTATGATTTCCCATAGCTACAGAATAATCACCATTAGCTTTATTATAATCACCCCCAGGAACAACAGAACCATAGCCGTTGGCTTCGTTATAGGTTCCGGCCCCAACGAATGCGCCATGGCCGGCTCTGTTTTGCCAACCGCCGGCGATGGCGTTCATATTACCAATGGCTTTGTTTTGGTCCCCCCCTCCGACAAAAGGGTAGATCCCGGTGGCTTCATTTCCTAATCCGCCACCCACAAAGGCGCCTATCCCGATGGCTTTGTTCTGCTGGCCGCCTACGACAGCGGAAATTCCTAATCCCCCGGACTCGTTAGATAACCCACCGGCAATGACGCATCCGACACCCGTTGCCGCATTGTTGGCACCAGATAGTGCCCCGGAGGCTTCCCCTGCACGGTTTGACCAAGCACCAAAGGCAACAGAGTATCTTCCGATATTTGCATCATCAAATTCATTGTTTAGAGCTTGCCCGGAACGGATAGCCATTTTGCGGGGATTCCACATAAAGCGCACGCCCGGCCCGGAAGGGACCGTGACGCCGCTATCCAAAGTTCCTTCTGCTACAATGGCACCGTCATTTGCAAGATGTAATTTGGCCGCTGGTGTCTGAGTTCCAATTCCGACAGAATAATTATTATTCATTGTAAAAACATTATTGTTTGATTTATTCCATATACAGCTTAAGACGATCCAGGTTGAATTTATGCCATCGCATACCTTTAGGCATTTATCCGCGCTGTCACGGACGGTCTTTCCATCTATGGAGCTATTACATATTGGAAGGGTTTTTGTGCGGGTTGTAATCCCGTCAACGCTAATGTCGCTAAATTTTCCGCTGGGTGAAGGGGCGATCGCAACGCTGCTATAAGTATTTGTTGCCGCCAAACAATTGGAATTTAAAAATGATAAGGCTGATAAAAAGAGGAAGGAAAGGATAAAGACATTAATCTTTTTCATAAAGGTTACTCCTTTTAAATGGGCGTGTAACAAATTTATTTTTAAAGGGTTTCATTCCTTTATATATTGATGAAGAACGCCAGTGCGTCGATGTATCAAATTCTTACTTAAAGTATAGAACACCTTGAAATTTAAATCAATAAGGAGTTGGGGAATTAAGAAAGCCCTTTCTTTGAAGCTTTTGGGATCTAAAAAATAAATTCAGGACCAAAACTATCTTAAAATCAATAGGTTATGTAATTTTTGTGGGTGGAATGGACCCTTTAAAGGCCTTTTCGAAACTCATTCTTATGTAAAATAGAAAACGTTTTCACAAAATCTACCCCACCTATTGCCAAGCGTTGCAATATATTTT
This sequence comes from Omnitrophica WOR_2 bacterium GWA2_47_8, assembly GCA_001805375.1. Taxonomy (GTDB): domain Bacteria; phylum Omnitrophota; class Gorgyraeia; order Zapsychrales; family GWA2-47-8; genus GWA2-47-8. The sequence continues at coordinate 50,824 of MHFY01000020.1, forward strand.
ATACTTCAAGTGTCAGATAAATGAAGGCCCGAAAAGGGCAAAATTGTTCTTTATAGATTCGAAGTTTTTGGATTCATTGTAAAATCCCCTTGCTCTCGTGAGAGAGCAGAGGAGACTCCAATGAGCAATGCGGAGGGTAAACTTCCGTCACACATCGTGGCGGATCCGCCAGTAAGTTTGGCGGAACTCGTAAGGGTAGGGCACAAAGCTAACGGGTCCGGTTCCAATGTGAAAGTTGGAATGGATAGCCAGCTGCCAATGAGGTAACACTCAAAATAGGTGTAAAATGTTAAAACCTATTCTTCCGCGTGGAGAATAGGTTTTTTTGTTTTTAAAGGAGTTTCAAAGGAGGATGTAAAAATGAAAGTAATTAATACTATGTTAAAAAATATTGTCTTTGTTTTTATGTTTATATTTGGGCTTGGTGCTTTGAGCCTTGCTCAAGCGCTGGATTCAACATTACCTTCTCAGCGGGCCTACCTCGTGCACCCTCTCATCGATCACAATGTCGTTGCGACGTTTGTGGAGCATGGGTCGAGCGGCAACCATGATTTGAAATTGTTAGAAACAGTGGATCCGGATTATTCTACGCCGCCGTATACGCCGGTAGTAGTGAGCTCTGGGATAAAATTCCCCAGCCATGACCTCGTGATTACAGCGACTAGGTTGGCGGCTGTTCTGTACGCTCAAGAATACCCGTTAACTTCTGTACCGCAAAAAATGAATGTTCATTTTCAGTTATATGATAATATCGGTATTAATCCGAACCCGATTCTTCCTGCTGCAGAGATATTGCCATTTAATTTGATCACCAATCCATCTTACGAAACTTTAACTGTGTCAGCCGTGGACCTGGAGATTGATAATCAGGGCTATTTTCATGCTGCGGTCTCAGCACAAGTATATAATCCGAATACATTTCAATACACAAGACGTGTTTATTATTTTAAGCGAGTTTCTACCGGGGCTTGGAACCGGATTTCAGTGTTATATACTTCTCCGGCTGCATACACTGCCTCAGATAATGTCGGAACAGGGATCAGGATGGCCTTGCTTCCGAGCGTAAACAGAGTTTTGGTTTATTTTACGGAGATTGTTAATAGTGTAGGATATGTCAAATTACTTAATTATGATAATTCACCGACTTTACCTACTCCGATCATTCTCGATTCTAGCATTACTCCCTCTCCATTATGGGCAGGACGAAGAACAGTCTTAGTATATGATCGCTTCCCATCTTTGGACATGGATATTGATAGTGCCGGCCTAAGTGTCATCGCCGCGAAGGCAACTCTGGGGAATAATAATAATCCCGTGGCAGGAATGAAATTGTTTTCTTATGCATCACCCGCAACGACAATTCCTGCTTCTTTCGCTTCGTCTTCTGCCGCTAATGCACCGTGGGCCCATGCTTTAAGAAAGCTTTCATCAAGGTTTAGTTTGTTTACTATCCGGACCGACGGTATCCCGGGTTATACTTGGCAATTCGGTTATGATCGGGGTGGAAAAGAGCTGTGGGTAGAAGAAAACGCCAATTCTACAACGGGGTGGACTTTCTTGGGGGCGCAGATACCGAATTCGACTTTATCAAGTACGTCTTTCGAATATTATAACTCCCCGGCGACTTCTAAAGAGTATAACGGCCGTTATTATCACGGATGTATCTTGACTACATCTCCTGGGACAACAGCCGTTTCAGGTAAAATAATATTGAACTATAAAACGTCATCTACAGTTTGGCATTCTCCGCGTTTTGATTGGTACACCAGTGTCCTGGGTAAGGATGTTTCTATGCTAAAGGTAGATATCAGGCCGCTTTAGTAAGTTTTGGTGTTTTAAAGAAAGAGACGCTGAATATATAGTTAGAAGATATGAAGGGCGGGTTAAAGATAAATCTTTAACCCGCCCTTCGTGTTTTAAGTGTATCAAAAATTTTTTAAGGATTAATTACAAGGGCCAAGGCCGTAAATCGTCACCCATTGGGGAGTGTTATTGCATAAACAAAGTGATGTACCTACTGCCGCATCGACTTTTAGATAGATCAATCCGGTATCCTCAGGGTCCTGGCAAGTGTCAGGAGCAGTATCGCGTGGTTGTAATCGCAGGACGCTGTTAATATCCACAGTCGCGTTGGGGTGGGGCGCTGTTGTTCCTATGCCGACGTTTCCGGTCGCGATAATAAAGGCATCAGATTGGGTGATTTGAATAGGGTTGCTTGCATCATAACCCCAGGCAAAGGTTCTGGCAGCATTAACATGTACATTTCTACCGCTGGATGATGAATAATTCCCGGCTATTGCGTTATCTTGTCCGCCGGTTATGGTGGAATGATCTCCGGATATCATATTATGTTCACCGCCCACCACAGCGGAAAAGTTTCCAGTCACATGATTGGAAGCCCCGCCGGCTATGGTTGAGGCTTCGGGATCACCATCGATCACGTTGAAATTCCCGCCAGCTATTGTGTTATAGTGGTCACTCGATGAAATACTTCCCAAAATTTGATTATTATCTCCCCCACCAATGGTGGATTGACCGGTATTTAGGACAACATTTTGATGTCCTCCGGCTATGATATTTTGTTTATCTTCAAGATTTCCTGGCAGCCCCATAGGACCGATCACGTTGTCACTGCCTCCACCAATTACGCTTGCTTGGCTAGTGCCAGTTGTATTGTTTTGCCCACCGCCAATGGTGGCCCAATCTACCAGCGCTGTATTATTATCTCCGCCGCTTATTGTAATATATTTGCCAATAGGCGCTTCTGGGGGGCCAGCTCCCGCAATATTCTGTTTGCCGCCGCCAACAGTGGAGTACTCTCCAAAAGCCCGGTTATCTTCACCGCCTCCAATCGTAGCAAAAGGCCCATCAGCATAATTTCTATAACCTCCAGAGATGACAGAGCCTCGTGTTTCTATGGGGTTGCTTGATGCAGAGTCACCTAGAATATTTGAATAACCACCGCTGAGCGTACAATATAGGCAATTTGAAAAGATCCCGCCATCTCCACCGGCAGCAAAAGAACCCACAGCCATCGCAGCGCTATTTTTTCCAAAAGCAGTGGAATAATCACCTATCAAGGCGTCATTCCAAGCTGTGCCTCCTATTAGGTCATTGTCAAGGGCCCCGCCGCGGATAGCGCCCTTTTTCGCATAAAATATGAATCGGCTTCCGACGCCTGTTGTTGTAAGGGTGTCTCCGACCCCATGAGCACCCTTGGCAATGAAGCTGCCGTCTTGGTCAAGGCTGAGCCTAAATTCAGGGGTTGCGGTCCCTATGCCGACTTTTAGATCTGGATTAGTTGGATCCGTATATACATAAGTAAACGGATTGCTCACAGTTTGTTTCCAAGGGCTGAACTGTACATAATTCGTACCATCGCAATATTTAATTTGGTTTACAGTAGCGGTGATGTCATAATAAAATTTACCCTTATTGCTCTGATTACAAGTTGGCATGGGGCGAGCTATCGGGTCTCGAGGCAGCAGCCATAATAGATCGTAATGTCCTATGGGGCTCGGTGAGGTAGAACTTAAAGTAACGCTTCGAGGCGCTTGGGCAAAAACAGTATGGCCCCAGGAAAAGGAGAGAACAAAGCTTAATATTGTCCAAAATAATCTTTTCATAATATTTTTTATGTGATTACTATAAGTATGTCATATGAGAACTTAAACTAAAAGAGGAAAGTCGAGATTTTGTGAAAACGTTTTCAAAACGGCTTGTTGTTCGGCAATGGTTACGAAGCCTGTATCGGCGGCTTTTGGTCACGTGGGACGTCGCCGACAACCGAAGCGGGTATCGTAGCCTTGGCCTTTAGCGTCAGGATTATTTCTTGACAATATTATTGTGAAGTGTTATATTCTCATCAACGTTAAAACCTTTAAATTGATCCAGCGAGATCAATAAGGAGTAAAAATTGAAACAAAGAATTTTGTTAGATTTTACACGTATAATAACTCGTTCCGAGTTCGGGACGAGTTTTTTATTGAATGCGCGGCTTATGGAACGAATCTTTAGTGTCCGCCTGGGGCGGATCCGCCTTGGGCGGAAACATAAGCCGCTGCAGGGAATAATCCCTATTTGCTTTTGTAAAAAAGCCAATAGGGATTTACTCTATAGATTGAACATAAATCGCTACACGAAAGAATCCCAGGCCACGCAGTGGCCGAGGGATTATCCTCCCAGGAGTTCCCCATGACATCTCCCATCAAGATCCTCGACCATGAAGCCATCCAGCGGGCGCTGATGCGTATCGCCCATGAGATCGTTGAAAAGAATAAAGGCGTGGAAGGCCTCTGCTTAGTTGGTATCCGCACGCGGGGTGTTGTCCTGGCCGATCGTTTACAGCAGCTTATTAAGCAAATTGAAGGCATAGAAATTCCTCTCGGGATCTTAGACATTACCCTTTACCGGGATGATCTGACCTTGATCGATACCCAGCCTCAGGTCAGGGAGACGCTGATCACCTTTGATATCAGTGATAAAAAGATCGTGCTGGTTGACGATGTGCTTTTCACCGGCCGTACGATCCGGGCGGCGCTGGACGCGTTGATCGATTTCGGGAGGCCTTCCAGCATTCAGTTGGCGGTTTTGATCGATCGGGGCCACCGTGAACTGCCGATACGCGCCGATTACGTCGGGAAAAACATCCCCACCTCATTGGGTCAGAATGTAAAGGTGATCTTAAAGGAAAGCGATAAAAAAGGGGATGAAGTTATTATTGTGGATAAAAATAACCAATAACCAAGAGACAAGATACAAACAATTTGCAATGTTCAAGGTCCAAAATAATGTTGGTGAATTCGGGATTTGTAATTTAGTTATTGTTTGGTCATTGTTTCTTGTATCTTGGTGATTTTGAATATTATGACTGAGTGGATAAAACACAATCTGATCGACCTTGAACAGTGCTCTAAAGAAGAGATAGAGCTTATTTTAGAGACCGCCAAATCTTTCAAAGAAGTTTCCGCCCGCGATGTTAAAAAAGTGCCTGCTTTGCGCGGCAAGACCGTTGTGCTTTTGTTCTTCGAGCCATCCACCCGTACTCGTATTTCTTTTGAATTGGCCGCCAAACGGCTTTCCGCCGATACGATCAATATTTCATCCGGCGCAAGTTCCCTTTCCAAAGGCGAATCGGTTTTAGACACCGCCAAAAATATTGAAGCGATGAACGTGGACCTGGTCGTGGTTCGCCATCAATCCTCGGGCGTGCCGGAGATGCTCGCTGCTGGCTTAAAGGCTGCGGTCATCAACGCCGGCGACGGGTGCCATGCCCATCCGACGCAAGCCTTGCTGGATCTATTCACGATAAAAGAAAAGTTTGGAAAGATCGAAGGACTAAAGATCGGGATCATCGGCGATATCCTGCACTCGCGGGTGGCGCGTTCCAACATTTGGGGCCTGACGAAATTGGGCGCCAAGGTGACGGTTTGCGGGCCGGCGACCCTCATGCCGGTTGATATTGAAAAGATGGGTGTAGATATCTGTTTCGATGCCAACAAGGTGATCAAAGAGAGCGATGTCCTGATCGTTCTAAGGATCCAATTGGAACGCCAGCACGATAAATTTTTACCCTCTATCCGGGAATACGCCAAACTGTTCGGTATCAACCGCGCGAAGCTGGAGGGATGCAAAGAACATCTTTTGATCATGCATCCCGGCCCCACGAATCGCGGCGTAGAATTATCCGCTGATGTGGCCGACGGAAAATATTCGGTTATTTTGGACCAGGTCACCAATGGCGTGGCGATCCGGATGGCGGTATTGTATTTATTGCTGGGGACTAAAGAAAAGAATGAAGATAATAAAAAATAAAGATACAAGAAACAATAACCAAATAAATAAAAATGACCAATAGCCAAACTTTTGGTTTCAGAATTGAAGTTTGGATTTTATTTGTATCTTGTTCCTTGGTTATTGGTGATTGGAGTCATTCATGTCTTTGCTGATCAAAAATGCGACGATCGTTAATGCGGATAAGATGGAAAAGAAACCGCAGGATATCCTTTTAGAACACGGAACGATCGCTAAGATCGCAGCGTCCATCGATCCTAAGAACGTCAAAACGATCGACGCCAAAGGAAAATTGGTTTTTCCGGGATTGATCGATATCCATGTGCACCTGCGTGAACCGGGACGGGAAGATAAGGAAACCATTGAGACAGGGTCCAGGGCAGCGGCAAAAGGCGGATTTACGAGCATTATGTGTATGCCTAACACGAATCCGGTTATTGATAACGCAATGATCGCTGAGGCGGTGATCAAAGAGGCTAAGCGAGTCGGGTTAGTGAATGTGTTCCCGGTGGGTGCTATCACCAGAGGACAGAAAGGCGAAGAATTAACCGACATGATGGAATTAAGAAAGGCCGGTTGTTTCGCGCTTTCGGACGACGGCCGCGTCGTCGGGAATACGCGTGTGATGAAGCTGGCCATGGAATATTCGAAAATGGTGGGCGCTCTTTTGATCGAGCATTGCCAGGATCCTTTCTTGTGCGGGTGTGGTGTAATGAACGAGGGATTTAATTCAACATTATTGGGATTGAAAGGTGATCCGGGGGTTTCCGAAACGATCATTGTGGCCAGAGACATTGAGTTGGCGCATTATTTAAAGGCAAGGATCCATTTAGCGCACATGAGTTTGAAGCGTTCGTGTGAATTGATCCGCTGGGCGAAATCGCAGGGGATCCAGGTGACGGCAGAGGCTTGCCCGCATCATTTCACGCTTTCCGATGATGCCGTTAAAGGTTATAATCCGGATACAAAGGTCAATCCACCGCTGAGGACAAAGGAAGATGTCGCGGCCATTAAAGAAGCTTTGAAAGACGGCACGATCGATTGCATTGTGACGGACCACGCGCCGCATACACCGGAAGATAAAGAAGTGGGGTATGATCTGGCACCTTTTGGTATGATAGGATTAGAAACATCGGTCGGTTTGACGATCACGGAATTGGTCCACGCTAAGATCCTTTCCTGGGCGCAGATGGCGGAGAAAATGTCCGCTAATCCCGCCAGGATCGTTGGCCTAAAAAATAAAGGGGAGATAAAAGAAGGTTTTGATGCCGATATTACGATCATTGATCCTGAAAGAGAATGGACTGTCAAAAAAGAGGAATTTGTTTCCCGGTCGCAGAACTCACCCTTTGTGGGGCGGACATTGACTGGCCAGGTCGTAACGACGATTTGCGCAGGGAAGGTGACGTATGGGATTGAATGAAAGAAGCGAGAAGCAGGAAGTAAGAAGTCAGAAAAAAGGATTTTAAAGAACATGTTGTTGTTTCCAGCCTCTAATTTCTGATTTCTGACCTCTAGTTTTTTAAAGCGCCTGTCCCACATAAAGCGCGTGGGACTAGGCGCAAGTTCTTCTAAAAAATTTATGGTAACTTGCGCCTGTAGCCCAACGGATAGGGCAACAGCCTCCGGAGCTGTGTGTGCAGGTTCGATTCCCGCCAGGCGCATTGAAAAAAGAAATAAGTATTAAGTGGTAAGTGATAAGAAGAAGACAAAAATATGGGATTTTATAGGTTTTTAGTTTTTCTTATTACTTATAACTTAAAACTTAAAACTTACCACTCTATATGGTAGTTATCCACAGCTTTTATACAATATGTTGATAACTAAAAGTGGAGTAGAAATACCATAAAATAGCTGAAATAAGCTATTAAGTGGAATATATGTACCAGTTCTACTCATTAATAAAAGTAAAAGTGTAATAAATTTATGATTCAGCGGATTATAATTTCAGTCATTGGCGGCCACGATATATCTAAAAAGGAATGTGCCTTAGCCCAAAAGGTTGGAGCTTTGGTGGCGCAGGCAGGTGCGGTTCTTATGTGCGGAGGGCTCCAAGGCGTTATGCGCGAGGCTTCAAAAGGAGCTAGAAGAAAAGGCGGGTTAACCATTGGGCTGTTGCCCGGCAAAGAAAAATCAGATGCCAATCCTTATATTGATATTGCCTTGCCGACTTCCATCGGGTTTGCCAGAAATGCCATTGTGGCCTGCAGCGCCGATATTATTATCGCATTGCCCGGAAGCCACGGGACGAATTCAGAGATTTGTTACGGTTTAGTTTTTAACCGGCCAGTTATCGATCTTGGAAATTGGAACCTTCCGGGGATGATCAAGGCGCATAATATCAAAGAAACGCAGAAGATCATAAAAGATCTCATTAAAAAAATTCGAGAAAACCGTTTGAAATATGACGCGTAAAAGGAACCAGGCATGGATTTTTTTTCTAACTATCATTGTTTTAGGCCTGGCCATTTATTCCAATGCCCTGCAAGGCGAATTTGTCTCGGATGATCATGTCTATATCGTTGATAATCCCAGTGTCCGCAATATTTTTGATCTCCAGGGCCTCTGGCATTCTTTCAATTCCCGCTTTTTGACCGGCCTGACCTTTGCCCTGAATTTTTCTGCTGGCGGTTTAAACGTTTTCGGGTATCACTTCTTTAATATTGTCATACATCTCATCAATTCGATCCTGGTTTATCAATTTACCTTATTAATATTAAAAGCTTTAGAGGGCAAAACCGACGCCTATAAAAAATATAAAGACGCGCTTCCCGTCTTTGCCGCTCTTATATTTTTGACCCACCCGGTACAAACACAGGGCGTTTCTTTCATCTCACAGCGCCTGGCATCGATGGGGACGATGTTCTATTTATTAAGCCTCATTTTTTATATCAGGGGCAGGCTTGATGAAAAAAATGATCTCATCCATTTGGCCCTTCTTAGCATGCTTTTCGGTGTTTTTACGAAAGAAATGATCGTTACTGTTCCCTTAATGCTTTTCGTCATAGAACTCTATTGTTTCAGTTCTTGGAAAGAGATCAAAATAACTCAATGGCGCACCGTAAGGCCTTTTGTTTTAGCGTCGTGCATGCTGCCCTTGATCATTTTGCAGCAAAAAGCCGTATCTTATCCTGATTTTACTGGACAGATAAAAGCAGGCGGTTTCTCTTGGAATTATTTTCTGACGGAAATAAACGTTCTGCGGACCTACGCAAGGATGTTGTTTCTTCCGGTTAATTTAAGCCACGAATATGATTATCCTATCGTAGGGAGCCTTTTGGATGTGGATCTTATCCTGTCGCTGGCGTTATTGATCGGTTTACTGATTTTAGCTGTCAAAACTTTTAGATCGAAACCCCTGATAAGTTTTTGTATCGTTTGGTTTTTTGTGACGACCTCAGTGGAAATTATCAACGTAAGCCTGGTCCATAGAAACGTGATATATGACCATTGGCTTTATTTGCCGATGGTGGGGTTCTCTATATTCCTCGGGCTTTTCATTCATTTAATAGCAAAAGATAAAATGGGAATAAGGGGATTATTTGCCGTCATTATTGTGATCTTTTGCCTGGCAACGTATCAAAGAAATAAGGTTTGGCAGAATGAAATCGGTTTTTGGCAGGATGTTCTGAAAAAAGCTCCCAATAAAGCGGCCGCTCACCTAGGGATGGCCAATGCTTACAAAAGACAGAATAATTTAGAAAAGGCGATCGAACAGTATCAGCAGGTGGTCCGTTCGGACCCTGGTTCAGTCAAGGCTTACAGCAACATGGGCGTGGCCTATTATCAGACGGGGAACGTTAAACGGGCTATGCGGAATTTAAAAGAGGCGCTTAATTTGGAGCCTGACAATCCGGCCGTCCATAATAATTTAGGTTACATTTATTATCTGGAGAAAGATTACGGCCGGGCGATCCTCCATTATTTTAAGGCCTTGAACCTTCGCGGAGATTACGCCAATGCCTATTTTTACCTGGGGCAATGTTATTTGGAAATGAAAAATTTTTCCACCGCGAGGAACTGTTTGAACAGGGCCATGCAACTGTATGAGAAAAGATATGAAAAGGGAAAAGTCCAGGAGATAAAGACAATATTGGATGCAATAGCCAATGAAGTTTAAGTTAAGATCCTCGGCAAGGCAGGATGTCCAGAATATCGGCCTTATCTTTTTGATAGGCGTTCTGATCTATTCCAATTCTCTTCGCGGCGAATTTGTCTCCGACGATCATGTGTATATCGCGGACAGCAGGATCTCCCAGAATTTCGGCAACATCCCCGCTGTTCGGCAGTTTTATTACACGCGTTTTGTGGTGGGCCTGACCTTTGCGGCAAATTATTTCTTACATGGTTTTAATGTCTTCGGATATCATCTGGTCAATCTCATCCTTCATCTGGTTAACAGCCTTTTAGTATACAGCCTGGTCGTTTTAACCTTTGAGACGCCGTATCTTAAAAAAATAAAACCCCTTAACCTCAAACCTTCGCATGCCGCCTTTTTCACCAGCCTTATTTTTTTAGTTCATCCGATCCAAACACAAGCGGTATCGTATATCAGCCAGCGGTTCACTTTGATGGCGGCGATGTTTTATCTGTTAACGCTGGTCTTTTATATTAAAAATCAATTAACGCAAGAGAGGCGTTATTTGATCCTCTCCTGGGTGAGCTTTGGGTTGGGGCTATTCTCTAAAGAAATGGCCATGACCGCCTTTCCGGCGATCTTGATCTATGGATGGTTCTTCTTAAAGCCGGGAATAAAGATAAGTCTTAAAGACCTCAAAGGCAAAGATTTTATTCCTTTTTATGCCATGATCGCGGTTTATTCGCTTCTTTTGGCCTTTGATAAATACGCGTCGGTTTCACAGTGGAATGCCCACATTAACCTTAAACGTTTCGATCTGTGGTATCTTTTCACGGAGATCAATGTGCTGCGGACATATTTGCGGCTGTTGGTCCTGCCCATTGATCAGAACCATAATTATGATTATCCGGTCGTGCAAAATATTTTTGACGGTGAATTTCTTTTCTCATTGCTTCTGCTGATCGTTTTGACCTTCGGGGCCGTGAGATCATTCAATAAAGAGCGGCTGTTAAGTTTTTGCGTTGTTTGGTTCTTTGTGGCCTTATCGGTTGAAACAATGAGTGTTGTTTTCGGCAATCGGGGGGTTATATATGAACATTGGCTGTACCTTCCGATGGTCGGGTTTGCGCTGTTTTTAGTTATTATGATCTCTAAGATCACAAAAGATAAGGTTGGCTTCAAGGGTTTACTTATTGTAATTATTGTGTTCATGGGCTTGGCTGCCTATAACCGTAATAAAATATGGCGGACAGAGACAGGATTGTGGCAGGATGTGGCCGACAAAGCCCCAAATTCCTCATTTGCTTATTTTGCTTTAGGGGTTGCTTATGAACGCAAAGAAAATTTTCCCAAAGCGAAAGAATCTTATGAAAAAGCGATCTCCCTGAAGCCGGATGATGTGAAGGCCCACAGTAATTTGGCCGTTGTTCTTTATAAAATGGGTGATGATCCCTCGGCGCTCAAGCATTGGAAACGGGCTATCGCTTTAGAACCGTCGAATCCGGTTTTGTATAAGAATTTAGGGTATTTTTACTATGAAAAAAATGATTGCGTGAAAGCGTTGGAGTATTATCATAAAGCCGTTGAATTAAAGGTCGATCATCAGGATGTTGCTTCTTACATTGAGGAATGCCAGAAATGCCCGAATTGCCGGAAGTAGAAACGATCCGACGTGATTTAAGCAAATTTATCTTAAATCAAACGATCGAGGACATTGCCGTCCATGACAAAAGGGTCATCCGGCGATCCTCCGTGCCCCTTTTTATTAAGAGGTCCAAAGGGCAGAAAATAATCGATGTCCAAAGGCGCGGCAAGGCCATTGTTATGGTTTTGGACAGGCAGGGGTTTCTCGTGGTCCAGCCGATGATGACCGGCCAGTTGATCTATCAAAAGAACGGCACCTTGGAGGCCCCTAAGGCCGCGAAAGTTATCTTCACGCTTTCCAATGGCGGGCGTTTAATTTATAATGACCAAAGATTGTTCGGTCGAGTGTATTTCACGGCTGATCTAAGAGAGATCGATTATTTCCGCACGATCGGCCCCGAACCTTTGGAAAAAGGATTTAACGTTCCCTGGCTTCAAAAGGCCATTATTAAAAAAAGAGGGCCCATCAAACCCCTCTTAATGGATCAGCACTTCGTCGCCGGCATCGGCAATATTTATGCCTCTGAAATACTTTTTAGATCAAGGATCCATCCCCAGCGTTCGGCTTATACCTTAAGGAAAGAAGAGCTGCAAGCTTTGCACAAGGCGACACGGATGATCTTAAAAGAAGCTATTTCCTCCCGCGGGACATCCATGCGTAATTACTTGGACGGCCAGGGCGAAAAAGGGCAGTTTAAGAACAGGATCCTGGTTTATGCCCGGGAAAATGAAATATGCGTGGACTGCAAAGGCGTGATCAAGCGTTTTGTTCAAGCCGGGCGCAGCACATTTTATTGCGAGGGGTGCCAGAAATAACAGAAGCCAGAAGCAAGAGGCACGAAGTCAGATAAAGGCATTTTCTGACTTCTGACCACTGACATCCTGCTGCGTATTGAGTAAATTATGAAAGATAGAATTAAAATTGACACGACTATCTTAGTCGCCATGATCGGCTTCACGGTCGTTCTTTATAAATTTCCCGACCTTTATCCTCGGGACAGGTCCTTTGACAATATGATGGATTTTTTCGGAGCGCTGTGCCTCTTAAAGGGTGTCTTTATCCGCATGATCGCCCGGGGATATAAAAAAGCGAATTCCAGCAAAGGCAAGGCCTTAGTCTGCAACGGTATTTATACGCTTACGCGAAATCCCATGTATCTAGGAAGTTTTTATATCGGCAGCGGCTTTGTTCTGATCCTTTGGCCGTGGTGGGCGATCTTTATTTTCGCCCTTCTTTTCTATCTGCGCTTCCGTATTCAGGTAGCGAAGGAAGAAAAATTCCTGACGGAAATGTTCGGGCAAGAATATAAAACGTATTGCCAGAAGGTCCCGCGTGTTTTTCCATCGCTTGCCGTTCTCAGCCAAACTAAGACCAAAGATATTTTTAATATGCAGGAAGCTTTAAGCACGAAAGAAAAATACGGCCTGATCGGGTGGCCGCTGTTGGCCGTCCTTTTTGAGACCGCGCAGGAAAATATCCTTTATTACGGGAGTGATATTGTATTGACGGTTAAGACCTTTCTTGCGGCCTTTGCCTTTTTTGCTGTAGCGACGTGGATCAAATTGAAAATACGCGAATAATACGATCATGGATAAGATCCAGAATAATTTTAAAGTCATCTCAAACGAAAAGCTCTGCCCGCGGTTTTACCGGCTTTGCCTGGACGCGAAATCCATCGTTAAAGAAATAAAGCCGGGCCAATTTATCCATATCCGGGTGAGCGACGGGCTGGAACCTTTCTTCCGCCGGCCGTTCAGCGTGTACCGTGCCCAAAAGTATGTTGAAATATTTTACGAACCCGTTGGTCCGGGTACAAAAATGTTGGCGACTAAGAAAAAAGGCGATGTTCTAGATGTATTGGGCCCGGTGGGAAATCCCTTTCATATGCCGCCGCCGGGGACAAAGCAAGTCGTCATGGTCGCGGGCGGGATCGGTGTGGCGCCGTTTTTGATCCTTTCGGATGCATTAAAAAAGGCGAAGAATTTAGAACTCGTTCTTTTATATGGCGGCCGCACAAAAGATCACGTGTGGCCGATGAAGGAATTTAAACAAAACGGATGCAAGGTTTTTGTCGCAACCGATGACGGCGGCGTAGGAGTTAAAGGGCGTGTGTCGGCCTTATTTTCTAAAATTAATACAGATCCCAGAACGACCTTTATTTATACCTGCGGGCCGCATGCCATGATGCACGCGGTCCAGGATTTTGCCAAGAAGCATCACATCCAAGGAGAAGCCGCGTGCGAAGAGGTCATGGCCTGCGCTTTGGGCGCGTGTTTGGGGTGTTCGATTAAGACCACAAAGGGTTTTAAAACCGTCTGTTACGACGGGCCGATATTTGATCTGCAAGAAGTCTTATTTTGATTTGTAAGAAGTCAGATGCAAGATATCAGAAGTCAGAAAAAATTTTGTCGTTTCTGTCTTCTGACTTCCTGCTTCCCGCTTCTTTTAAAAAGGAGGTGACCATGCCACATTTATTATATATTCTCGTCGGCCTCATCGGTGGTATCTTCAGCGGTGCTTTCGGTATCGGCGGAGGAGCGATCATGGTTCCGGCGCTGGTATATCTTGCTGCGTTAACACAGCATCAGGCGCAGGGGACGATCCTGGCGGTTTTGATGGTGCCGGTGGGGGCATTGGCTGTGTTGAGATATTATCAAAGCGGCAATGTAAAAATTGATATAGCCTTATGGATCGCGTTAGGATTTATTTTCGGCGCATTGATCGGCGCGAATTTCGTTCATGGATTGCCGGAGGCGGTTTTAAAGCGGGCCTTTGGGGTATTTTTGATCCTCATGGGAATAAAAATGGCATTGTTGAAATAGACCATAGACAATAGACCATAGACTATTTAAGGTCTTTGGTCGATAGTCGATGGTCAATGGTCCTATATGAATCTTTCCGTTAAAATAGCAGGTGTTGAATTCAAAAATCCTGTCACGGTGGCTTCGGGAACGTTCGGCCACGCGGAGAAGTATTATGATCTTGAAGAGGTCAAAAAATTAGGCGCGATCGTCCCTAAAACCGTGACCCTTCATAAACGAGAGGGCAATGCCCCGCCGCGGATCATTGAAACGCCGTCGGGGATGCTTAACGCTATCGGCATCGAAAATCCCGGCGCGGATGGTTTTATCAAAGATAAATTGCCGGGTTTTCGAAAGATAGGCGTGCCTTTGATGATCAGCATCTTGGGCCACACGGATGAAGAGTTCATTCAGCTGACCGAGAAATTTAACAGGGCCGAAGGCGTGAGTGTCTTGGAGTTGAATCTTTCCTGCCCGAATCTCAAATATAAAACCTTGGTGGCGCAAGACCCCGCGGCGGTCGGAAGGGTGGTCAAGGCGGTTAAATCAATCTCGAAATATCCTGTGCTTGCGAAGCTGTCACCCAATGTCACAGATATCGCGGCGATCGCAAAGGCCGCGGAGGACGCGGGCGCGGATGGGATCAGTTTGGTCAACACATTTTCAGCCATGGTGATCGATACAAAAAAACGAACGTCAGTTTTGGGAAATTTTTTCGGGGGGTTAAGCGGCCCGGCGATCCGGCCGATCGCGGTTTACATGGTTTATCAAGTCGCTCAGGCCGTTAAGGTCCCCGTTGTCGGTATGGGCGGGATCATGACGGCTAATGACGCGCTACAATTT
>MHFY01000021.1 GCA_001805375.1 Omnitrophica WOR_2 bacterium GWA2_47_8
TAAAAAGGCCGTCCCCGTAGATACGGGGACGAGCCGCGTCTTTCATCTAAAGAATATTAAGGAAAAGGACGGGACATTCAAAATGAATATTGTTGTTATCGGGACCCAATGGGGCGATGAAGGCAAGGGTAAGCTCATTGATATCTTATCCGAAAAGACCGACATCACAGTCCGCTATCAGGGCGGCAGCAACGCCGGCCATACGGTTGTGGTGGGCGATCAGGAATATGTTTTTCATTTGATTCCGTCGGCGATCCTGCACCAAAACAAGGTATGTGTGATCGGCAACGGCGCGGTCGTAGACCCTAAGGTCTTGCTGGATGAACTGGAAGATTTAAAAAAACGGAACATCATTGTCACGCCTAAACAGTTTAAGATTTCTGACTGCTGTCACATCGTTCTTCCGTATCATCGCGTTTTAGACGGTCTGCGCGAATCCAAACGCATGAATAAGATCGGGACGACCGGCCGCGGGATCGGGCCCTGTTATGCCGATAAAGTCACCCGTTGCGGCATCCGCATGATCGATCTGCTGAATCCTAAGGTTTTAAAGAGTAAACTGGAAGACAATCTCAAGGAGAAGAATGAGATCTTTCAAAAGGTTTATGGCTATAACGATTTTTCATTCAGTGAAATTTATGAAGACTACCTCAATTACGGCAAGCAATTGGAAAAATTTGTGTGCAACGCGGCGGTTTATTTAAACGACGCGATTGACCGCAAGAAGGACATCCTTTTTGAAGGGGCGCAAGGCACGTTTTTGGACATTGATTTTGGCACTTATCCGTTTGTCACATCATCTAATTCCACGGCCGGCGGGGCCTGTTCGGGAAGCGGTGTGTCGCCGACCCGTATCGATCGTGTCATCGGGGCGGCCAAGGCTTACACCACCCGCGTGGGCGAAGGTCCTTTTCCAACGGAATTTTCGGATCAATTAAAGACCGAGATCCGCGCCAAAGGTAATGAATTTGGTGCTACCACCGGCCGCCCTCGCCGCTGCGGCTGGTTTGACGCTGTTTTGGTCCGGTATTCGGTGATTATCAATGACATCACGGAATTGGCCATCATGAAGTTAGATGTTTTGGATGACCTGAAAATCATCAAGATCTGCACCGCCTATAAGGCCAATGGAAAAATTTATAAAGATTTTCCAAATGACATCGATGTCCTATCCAGCGCCGTCCCTATTTATGAAGAAGTGCCGGGCTGGCAGGCTTCTACCAGAGGGGTTCGTTCCTTTGCCAAGCTTCCGGCCAAGGCCCGGGCATATATTCTACGGCTGGAAAATATCCTCAAAACCAAGGTTAAATACATCTCCGTAGGCACCAAACGAAACGAAATCATCAAACGGTAATCTATCGAAGACTAAGGGGCCGAGCAAAGGGCTCTTTTTTTGTATCCTGTTGTAATGTAAGCAGTTTCCCTTGAAAAGTGTTTGTCCTGATTTACCGGAATAATAGTTTTGAGATGATCAGGGCTACTCCTTATTACTTCTAATATATTGAGTAATATGAGGAAAATAAGGATTGACTTTAAAAATACCGTATGTTAATGTGTTGAACAGAAAATTTGCTAATAATATTTTAAGGCGGGCCGCCAATTAAAAATTTTGAGTGGGCCTCGCAAATAGCGGGAGGTCGTAATGCAGAATCGTCACACTGGGTTAAAAGCTTTAACTTTAGTCATATTAAGTACTTTCGCGCTTAACGGATGTACATTTATTTTCCAAAAGGGTAAACGAAACGATTACGAGCGCATCACTCAGTTAAAGAGCCAGATCAGTGAACTTGAGCGTGCCAAGGCAGAGCTGGAAGACAGATTAGGCAAAGAGATCAGTGATAAGGAAGTAAAGATCGAAATGCTGGAAAAGGGCCTGGTCATCACCTTTGTGTCAGAAGTCCTTTTCGATTCAGGCAAGGCGCAGTTAAAGCCGGATTCCTTCCAAAAGCTGGATAAAGTCGCCAATGTCATCAACACGACCGTCCGCGATCTTAATATCGGTATTGAAGGCCACACCGATAATGACCCCATCAGATATTCCGGCTGGAAAACAAATTGGGAATTGTCAACCGGCAGGGCTTTAAGTGTCCTGCATTATCTGATCGATATCAATGAAGTAGGCCCGGGGCGTTTGTCCGTCATCGGTTACGGTGAATTTCATCCTGTCGAATCTAATGACACAGTAGAAGGAAAAGCAAAGAACAGGCGGGTTGAGATCGTGATCGTGCCCAAAACCAAAAAAGCAGCCGACGAGAATTTAGAATAAGCCGCTTAACAACAGGGACGAAATCATGAAAAATGCCGTTGTGGTCGGAGTGGTGGTCCTGACAGTTTTAAGCTGTGCGTTTATCTTTAAGGCCCATCAGGATTTGGAGATGGAAAGGGCCAAATTGGTCCGCGAACGGTATGTGCGGATGGAAGCGGAAGAGAATTTACAAAAAACCGAGGGCCGTATCAAATCGCTAGAGAGAGAATTAGCGGATTCAAAGGAAAAATTGGACAGTATCCGCTCGGTCTTAAATACCGGCTCAAACGCGAATGTGGATTT
Source organism: Omnitrophica WOR_2 bacterium GWA2_47_8 (assembly GCA_001805375.1). Classification (GTDB taxonomy): domain Bacteria; phylum Omnitrophota; class Gorgyraeia; order Zapsychrales; family GWA2-47-8; genus GWA2-47-8. Next base: position 2,549 of record MHFY01000021.1, read on the forward strand.
GAAAACAGAATTGGAAGCCCTGAAACAGGCTAAAGAAGAACTCGAACAAAAGGTGCTGGGTCTTGAAGAAATACCCGGCCAGCCGGCTGAAAATGTAAAGCAGTAACGGGGCCGTCCTCCCTTACAGGAGGGACGAGTCGCGTCCATCATCTAAAAGATATAAGGAAAAGGACGGGAGATTTCATGTAAGTTGCGATCGTGTTTAAGTTCGCTTTAAAAAAGCAAGGGGGATCATCGAATCCCCCTTATTATTTAAAAGAGATGATCAATAAAACCACCCCAACGATAACTGACAAATTACCCAAGCACGTAGCGATCATCTTGGACGGAAACGGCCGCTGGGCCCGGATGAGAAATCTATCCCGTTCGCAAGGACATATTGAAGGCGTCAAGCGTGTGGAAGAAATTGTGCACACTGCCTGCGATCTGGGCATTAAGGTCTTGACCCTTTATACTTTTTCCACGGAAAATTGGAAACGGCCCCAGAATGAAGTTTCCACTCTGATGCAGATCATCTGCAAGGCCTTAAATAAAAAAGTCGACGATCTCATGCGCCGCAATATCAGATTTCAGCTCATCGGAAAACAGGACGGCGCGCCGGCCGACATGGAGGTCTTTAATTGTATCCAGACGACCATTAACCAGACCAAAGGCAACACGGGCATGGTGCTTAATATGGCCTTTAATTACGGGGCCAGGACCGAGATCGTCGACGCTGTCCGGGGTATCGCCAAGGCGGTGAGCAAAAAAGAGATCAGCCCGGATGATATCAACGAAGAGGTTTTCAGCAACGCGCTTTACACCAAAGGGCTGCCTGATCCGGACCTGTTGATCCGCACCTCCGGCGAACAGAGGATCAGTAATTTTCTCCTCTGGCAGCTGTCCTACGCGGAATTTTATTTTACGGAAAAGTTTTGGCCCGATTTTGACAAGGAAGAATTTTATAAAGCGATCCGTGAGTATCAAAAACGCGAAAGGCGTTACGGGGAAGTTGTTGTGAATTCTTAGTGGTTCTCATAATCAATGGCCGGCTTAACTAAACAACGGTGTTTGAGTGCTATAGCGATGGGCGCGATAACCATTCTCGCGGTTATCAATGATATTTTTTTTATTGTCGTTATTCTGGTCTTAACGGCCGGCGGGCTGTATGAGTTCTTTTACATGGTGAAGAAAAAAGGGATCCCGATCTACAGTTATATCGGCATTTTTATCGGGATGATGATCCCGTTCTCGATCTATACCAACTTTGAGTTGACCCGTAATTGGGAATTGTTGTTCATTGTCTTGGCTGTTCTTTTGATCCTTTTGCTGCAGTTCTCCCGGAAGGACAACAGCAACGCGATCATCGGCATCTCGACCACGATGTTCGGTGTTTTGTACGTGTCCTGGTTTTTCAGTTTTTTGATAAAGATCCGTAATTTGCAGGAGGGGATCGTGGGGGTCAAGTTACTGGCGTTTATCCTTTTGGTCGTTAAGATAGGCGACATCGGCGCTATTTTGGTGGGAAGCCGATGGGGAAAACACCCGTTATTCCCCAGCGTGAGCCCGAACAAGACGATCGAAGGGGCCGTGGGAAGTTTTCTTTTCAGCATGCTGGCCGCGGTCGCGTTTCAGTTGTTCTTGCCGCCGCAGACCAATTTTCCGCTGCTTCATGTGGCGCTGATGGGTGCGTTTTTCGGCGGCCTTGGCCAGATCGGGGATCTGTCAGAGTCTTTGATAAAGCGTGATTGCAATGTGAAGGATTCCGGAAAACTCTTGCCCGGCATGGGCGGGGTCTTGGATACGATCGACAGCTTATTGTTTTCGGCGCCGGCATTTTATCTGTACATGAGCGCGACATTAAATGTCATTGCACTGGAACAGAAGGTTTTAGATTTTAAACTTTGGTTTTGATATTGATGCATGAGCGCCAAAAACGTCGTCATTCTTGGTTCTACCGGATCTATCGGGATCAATACCCTTAAGGTCATCAGTCGTTTTCCTGAGCAGTTTAGAGTGGTGGGATTAACGGCGTATAATAATTTGGAACTCCTTAAGGATCAGGTCAGGAAATTTAAACCGAAATATTTGGCGGTCCGGCACGACGGTATAAATTATTTTAGGAACAATCGGCTCTTTGAACAATTGAATGTTTTAGACGTTGATGAAGGCCTTGACGAACTCGTAAGTTCATCTTCGGTCGACATTGTTGTGATCGGCATGCGCGGCAGCAGCGCGATAAAACCTTTTCTGGCGGCTGTTAAGGCAGGAAAAACAGTTGCCCCGGCCAATAAAGAGGCCTTGGTTGTCGCGGGCCGTATGATCATGCAGGAGGCCAAGAAGGCCAAGGCCATGATCATTCCGGTGGACAGCGAGCAGAGCGCGATCTTTCAATGCCTGGAAGGAAGGAATCATGCCGAGTTGGACAAGGTTTATTTAACCGCATCCGGCGGCCGGTTGTACAATGTTTCAGCATCGAAGTTCGATACGTTATCCGTTGCCGAGATCTTAAAACATCCGCGTTGGAAAATGGGCAAGAAGATCACCGTTGATTCGGCCACGCTGATGAATAAGGGATTTGAGGTCATCGAAGCGGTGCGTTTGTTTGGTCTCAATCCGGATCAGATCGAGGTTTTGATCCACCCTGAGGCCATTATCCATTCCATGGTCGGGTTTAAGGATGGTTCGATCATCGCGCAGTTAGGCGTGACCGACATGCGGCTTCCGATCCAATACGCTTTAACTTACCCCAAGCGGTTAAGCACGGGGCTGAAAGAATTAGATTTCTTTAAACTGGCTAAATTAACTTTTAAGAAGCCGGACGTTAAGAAATTTCCGGCGCTGGATTTGGCCTTTTACGCGATCAAAAAAGACGGCACATTGCCCTGTGTTCTTAATGCCGCCGATGAGGTTGCGGTCGAAGCGTTTTTAGAGCGGCGGTTGGCGTTTTCAAAGATCGTTAAAGTCGTAGAGAAGGTCTTAACCAAGCATCGGTGTATCGCCAATCCGAGCCTTAATGATATTTTGGAAACGGATGCTTGGGCGAGGGAAGAGACGGAAAAATTAATTAGATGAGCTATCAGATTTCAGCTGTCAGCTTTCAGCAGCTGAAGGCTGAGGGCTGAAAGCTTAAAGGGAGTTATCATGGATTTATCACCACTATTCGGTTCAATAAAAGATGTTTTGGTCTTTCTGGCTGTTTTAAGTGTGCTCATCGTGGTCCATGAATGGGGTCACTTTATCACCGCTAAAAAATTAGGCGTGCGCGTGGAGCGTTTTTCGCTTGGCTTCGGGCCGAAATTGTTTTCCAAGATCATCGATGGAACAGAATTCCTGCTTTGCCTTATTCCTTTAGGCGGATACGTGAAGATGGCCGGTGATGAACGCCTGGAATGCAAGGGCCAGCCGGAAGAATTTTATTCCAAGCCCCCGGGGCACCGAGCCCTTATTGTTTTAAACGGCCCGCTTGTTAATTTCATCCTGGCTTATGTGGCGCTGACCTTTGTTTTTGTTCTAGGTTATCCGGACCTATCATCGAATATCGGCGAGGTCATGAAAGATTATCCTGCTGAAACCGCGGGACTGATGGCGGGAGATCAGATCATCCGGATTGAACATCGGCCGATCGAGAACTGGACCGATGTCCAAAAAACGATCGCTGTTTCCCGTGAGCCGCAGCTGGATGTGGATATTTTAAGGGACGGTCAGCCCCTGAATTTAACTATTATACCGAAGGTCGAGAAAATAAAAAATATTTTCGGCCAAATGCAGCAAACCCGCATGGTCGGGATAAGGCCCGCCAAAGATATCATAGTGCATAAGTATCCGTTCTTTGTTTCGGTTAAAAAGGCGGGAGAGAAGCTGTATGAGATCACGACCATGACGTACCAGGCTATTTTTCATATGCTGACCGGGTCCATGTCAGCCAAAGAGAACATGACCGGCCCGATCGGCATCTTTTATATTATCAAGACCGCCGCGGACATGGGTTTTTCTCATCTGTTGTATATTCTCGGCGTGATCAGCGCCAGTTTGGCGATCTTTAATCTTCTGCCGGTCATTCCCTTAGACGGGGGGCATCTGTTCTTGCTGGGTGTGGAAAGGATCAGAGGCAAGGCTTTGTCGGAAAAGGTTGACTTGGCGATCGCTAAAATAGGGTTCAGTTTGATCATTTGTTTGGCATTGTTTGTTTTTTACAGTGATTTTGTCCGTTTTGGTTGGATCGACGCCATTATGAAATTGTTACCGGGGAAGTAATATTAAGGATAGGCTTTCCGCCGCAGGGCGGAAAAAATCAAAACGTAAACCCCGTTAGAGAGCTTCGTTCTCTAACGGTTTGAGCCAATGGTGGCTTTATACCACCATCGGTTTTAAATGGGACTGACCGCCGATTAAAATCGGCGGCTTTCTCTAACGGGGTAAACACGAAGGAAAAATATTATGAGTGAAATGCGCTCGCTGGTTCACAAGTATCTGATCGAAAAAACCGACTTTTTGTCGGTCAAGGACCGTTTAACGGAAGATCAATTGAGGGTCTACGTTGACAAGGCCATCACCGAGCTTTGTAAAGACCAGAACCTGACCATCATCACAGAGGAGCGTATCACTTTGATCCGCGAACTGGTCAGCGCGGTCATGAGTTACGGCCCGTTACGGCCTTTGATGGAAGATCAGTCGATCACCGAGGTCATGATCAATGGTTATAATACGGTCTATGTCCAAAAACACGGCCGGATCGAAAAAACAAAAGTTAGATTTAATGACAATCATCATCTGGCTCATACCGTGCAGAAGATCTTAGCCGCTTCCGGATCCAATAAGCGCGTCGATGAATCTTCGCCTTACGTGGATTTTTCTTTGCCCGACGGCTCGCGCGTTAATGTGATCTTGCCGCCGTGTTCTTTGATCGGCCCAGTGGTCACGATCCGAAAATTTTCATCTGAAATTGGCAGCATCGACGATCTGCTGCAGCGCGGGATGTTGGATAAAAAGATGGCCACGCTTTTGATCGCCGCGATGAAGGCCAAGTTGAATGTGGTTTTCTGCGGTTCGACCGGGACCGGAAAAACGACCGCGCTTGGCGTTTTATCACGGCATATTCCATCCGAGGAAAGGATCTTGACCATTGAGGACACTCCGGAGTTAAGGCTTTCACAGGATCATGTGGTCAGGCTTTGTTCTAAACCAGCTAACATTGAAGGAAAAGGCGAGATAACAATTCGTGATCTGTTCATCAATTCTCTGCGTATGCGTCCGGACCGGATCATCATCGGTGAAGTCCGGGAGGAAGAAATGCTGGACTTGATTCAAGCCATCAGTAGCGGGCATGCCGGGTCGCTGGCCATCGTGCACGCGGATTCACCATTGGATTGCTTCAGCCGCATGGTCACCATGATGCTTATGACGGGTATCCGTTTAAGCACCGAGGAGATCAAGCGCCAGGTCGCGACCGCGATCGATCTGATCGTTTACATCGAACTGCATCAGGACGGTAAAAGACGGATCACCAATATCACGGACATGTATTATGACGAGGATAAACAGAGGGTTGTCTTAAACGATATCTTCAGCTGGGTGGAAGATAAACGCGATGATAAAGGAAGTATCACCGGCCACTGGGTCATGGATAACCGAAGGCCGACCTTTTATAAGAAATTCGCAAAGAAGAACGTCAGCTTGCCGGAAGGGTTTTTTGTGTAACATGCTTTGGTCAAAATTTTATATACCCACGTTAAAAGAAATTCCTTTGGGGACAGAGGCGGTCAGCCATCAGCTTCTCTTGCGGGCGGGATTGGTACATATGCTGACCTCCGGCGTCTATTCGTATCTGCCGTTAGGGTTAAAGGTTTTAAAACGGATCGAGACCATTATCCGCGAAGAAATGAACGCCACCGGCGCCTGCGAACTTTTTATGCCGTGTTTACAGCCGATCGACCTATGGAAGCAGACCGGCCGTGACAAAACCATGGCCGAGATCATGATCAAATTTGAGGATAAAAAAGGCCGCCAGATGTGTTTGGGCCCCACGCACGAAGAAGTGATCACGGACCTGGTGAAAAGCCATGTTCAATCGTACCGGCAGCTGCCGGTTGTTCTCTATCAGATCCAAACTAAGTTTAGGGATGAAACCCGGACCCGTTTCGGGATCGTGCGGGCCTGTGAATTTATCATGAAGGACGCGTATAGTTTTGACAGGGACGTTCAAGGCCTGAAAAAGAATTATCAGCTGATGTACGACGCCTACGGAAAGATCTTTGAACGCTGCGGCCTGGATGTGGTGATCGTAGAGGCGGATTCAGGCGCGATGGGTGGGGATGTCTCGCATGAATATTTAGTCCCGGCGAATATTGGAGAAGATGAGGTCCTTTTATGTCCGTCCTGCAATTATGTTGAGAAGAATGAAGGCGCGAAAAAAGAAGACAAATGCCCGCGCTGTAAAAAGAGCAATTTAAAAAAACAGATCGCGATCGAATTAGGCCATATCTTTCAGTTAGGCACCAAATACAGCGCCGCCCAACAGGCCCTATTTTTAGACGAGGATGGACAGCAGAAACCGATGATCATGGGATGCTACGGGATCGGGGTCAGCCGTTTGATCGCCGCGGTATTGGAGAAGAACAATGATCCGGCCGGCATCATCTGGCCCAAAGAGGTCGCGCCTTTCAGCGTTGAGGTTTTACCGGTCCAGACGCACGATGAAGAGGTCA
>MHFY01000022.1:0-4962 GCA_001805375.1 Omnitrophica WOR_2 bacterium GWA2_47_8
CACGTTCACGTATGACCCCAACACCAACGACCTTTTGACCGTGACCAAGCCCGCAACGCTCCAATATCCGCAGGGCCTGACCAAAACATTCACCTACGATGCCGGCCACAATCTGGAAACCATCACCGACCCGAAGAACCAGACCTTTGTCACCAATCACTACAATACCGACGGCCGTGTCCAGACGCAGGATCTGGGCACCGGTTCGTTCCAATTTGCTTATACTCTTACTAATGGTGTTGTTGTCCGCACGGACGTCACCGACAGGAACGCTAATGTCGTGCGCTACGATTTCAACGCCAACGGCAATATGACCCGCAAGGAAGAATTCACCCGCGGGATCCGTGTGGGCGACCCGCCGTCATTCGTGACTGCGTACACTTATAATAACGACATGGAAATGACCTCGGTCACGCTTCCCCGCGGCAACGGGGTCAAATACACTTATGATTCCGCCAACCCGGCGGCCCGCGCCCACGGCAACCTCCTCGAGGCCCGCCGCAAACAAAATATGTCCGTAGCCGACAATAATACGAATGATATCGTGACGGCCGTGACCTATGAGGCGAATTTTAATCAGGTCAAAACGCTCACCGACCCGCGGGGGCAGGTGACGACATTCCTCTATGATTATGAACTTCCGACGAGCGATCCGCGTTACAATACCAAGGGCAATCTCGCCGACATTTATTTCCCGCCGATTCTGCCGGGAATTCCGGTGACGCGGTTTGCTTACAACAGTTTCGGCCAGCCGGTTATTGTGCTGAATCCTAACGGAATTTTGACGGTATTAAATTATTATTCAGCGACGGGTTACTTGCAGAGCATCGCCCGTGATCCGGCGGGGATCAACGCGGTCACGGCGTTTACCTACGACAATTTCGGGTATTTCGATCAGGTGACCGATGCCGAGAATCGCACCACCAATTATGATTTCAATGAACTGGGCTGGCTGGTGCAGGAGAGCAATCCATTGAGCGCCGTCACACAATACTCTTATGACAAAAACGGCAATGTGGAAATGATCCAACGTAACTTTAATGACAACAGCGACGCGACCGACAATAACCAGACCACACAGTTTACGTATACGATTTTGAATAAGCTCGCCACCATCCGGGATCCTTTGTGGCGGCTGACCACGTTTAATTATGACAATAACGAGAATATGACGTCGGTCGTGGATGCCGAAAACAAAACAACCGCGTATCAATACGATGAGCGGGATTTGCAGTTCAAGATCCTCGATGCGAATGCGCCGCAGGGGGTCACGCAGTATGACTATGACCTTAACGGGAATTTAAAGAAGATCATCGATGCCAACGCCAACCCGACGGATTATGTTAATGATCTTTTTGACCGTCAGCAGACGATCACCTACGCGGACACGAAGTTTACGGAATTCGTGTATGACAAGAATTCGAATTTGACGCAAGTCACACAGGGTTTGCTCACGGCGCCGAAGGTCGTGCAGTATGCTTACGACAATGCGAACAATCTGACCGCGAAGACATTCCCGAATAGCACAACGTTAGATACAGTGTATACCCACGATCTGGGATCCCGCCTGCGGACGGCCAATAACGCGGCGGCGCAGATCAGTTTTACCAATTATGATAATTTAAATCGGGTAACGAATTTAACCCAAACTTTGGGTGCGGCACCTTACGCCATAAGTTATCAATACGACAAAGTGGGCAACCGCAAGCAGGTTGTTTATCCGTCGGGGAAGATTGTGGATTATACGTATGACGCGAAGGATCAGATGGACTTAGTGAAAGTCAACAGCGCCACAATTGCGGATTATGCGTGGGACCTGCTGAACCGGCGTCAGCAGCTGGATCATATGACGAGCCCGGTGTCGCGCACGACGTATTCCTTCGATCTCGCTGATCAGCTGGCGCAGATCAACAATCAGCTTATCGGCAGTCCGAATACGGTCTCGCGGTTTGATTATTTTCAGTACGATAATGTGGGCAACCGCAAGACCATGGGAGTCAAGCGGGGGGCCAATCCGATCCAGAACCATACCTACACCTACAACAATATTCACGAGCTGACGGGCGTGGCTGGAGCGCAGACGCATTCGTTTGTTTACGACAAAGTCGCCAATCGGACCAATGTCGACGGAACTGTTTATCAGTCGAATAATCTGAATCAGTACAGTGTGGTGGGCGCACAGGCTCACACATACGATGCCAGCGGGAATTTGACGAATGATGGGGTGAATGCGTACACGTACGACGAGGAAAACCGCCTGACCGGCGTGACCAACGTGAATGCGGCGTATCAATATGACGGCTTTAATCGAAGGATATCAAAGACGGTCAACAACGTAACAACATATTTTATTCAGGACGGCGACCGTGAAATCGAAGAACGCGACTCAACCGGCGCTCTGTTAGCGGATTACGTCTACGGTGATTCGATCGACGAAGTGCTGACGATGTCCCGCGGCGGATCGACGTATTATTATTTGACTGACGGACTTGGCTCAGTCACCGATTTAACCAGCGCGGCGGGCGCTGTCATCGAAAGCTACACCTACGACGTCTACGGTGCACCCTCAGCCACATCCACCGTCGGTAATCCGTATTATTTCGCAGGACGACGATTGGACCCCGAGAGCGGGATCTACGATTATCGCTACAGGAACTATGACCAACGAATCGGGCGGTTTGTGCAGAGAGATCCGATCGGGTACTATGATTCGATGAATTTGTATCAATTCGTACTCAATTCACCAATAAACTGGTGGGATCCCTATGGTCTATTTGTATTCGATGCTCAGACTGAGAAAAAATATCCCAAAACTGTACAACATATAAATAGTATGAAACCAAGCAATAAAGCTGTCTCTGCTTTTAAAAAGTTTGGACAAGCAACTCAAAAAGATATTGATAAAGCATTTACACCATGTGATGGGCCCGATGTTAATGTTACAAGTTTGACAGGTGCATATGGAGAATTTAGTCCAGGGATTAATTCAAATACATTAAAAATTGACACTAAATTATTTGAGAATTTTGAAAAAGGTGCTCCAGGAAGTCAATTATTACTGGAAGCAACATTGCAACACGAATTAACTCATTTTTTTGATGATCAAGACGGCGCTGATTATCCGGGTGAAGAGGGTGAGTTATTCGAAATTAATATATATGGACGTATCATACACTAACAAGAGGAGGAAGAATTGAGCAATAATAAAAAAGTTGTGTTAGGGGTGATCTTTGGTGCAATGCTTTTATGTTTTTTTGGCGTAAAATTAATTGAAGCATCAGAGTTGAAACTATATCTTTCTGAATATAAAAATCAATATGATAGTGCTGAGAATATTGAATTAGCCGTACTGATTCAAAACGGCGGAAAAGACGAAGTATTGTTGCCAGCGCTCTTTATTCCAGAAGATTATTATTTACGTTTTGAAATTAAGGATAACAAAGGAAACAAGGCTCCTTTTATTGGTAAAGAATTCAAACTTAAATTGTCAGAATTTGACCTTTTTAAAATGAAGCCAGATGCTCTAGTGGGTTGTAAATTAAACTTGAAAGAATATTATAAATTGGGACCAGGAAGTTATACATTGTATGCAATATTTGAGATTACTGATAGGCGAAGAAATGAGGCAAGTACTTGGGTAGGTAGACTTGAATCAAATGAGATTAAATTTGTTGTCCAATAAAAATCAGACCCAAGAATATGACAAAAAATAAAGTAAAAAGTAAAGTCGACGTGTGTAAGCATCGAGACAATAAATAGTTGGAAATATATAAATAAGGAAAGTAGACGTTGTATGTAACTGCAGGTTTTTCAAACAATTACAACTAAAATCTAAATGAAATGTGCTGTAATGCCACCCGTTAAGCAAGGGAAAAATTGGGTAGGACAGGCTCCTTGGGTTGCAGGTTGAACGAATCAAAATACTGTTTGGGCGTCATGTTGTCCAAAGACTGATGAGGATAGTCGGTGTTGTAAGCAACGATCCAGTTTTTAAAAGCTGCGCTGAAGGCGAAGGGGGGAAGATATGAGAAAGGACATTATTAGTCCTATTATTATCACTGCCATTTTTATCATTTCCCGTGTTATTTTATTTTCCCAAGGTGTGCATTTTGACACAGAGCCTCTTTTTACGTACAGCCACTATATTGACGTTGAACTGCTTAAGAACGAACCGTTTGTCAGCTTGTTTTATTTGCATTGCCAACCACCGCTGTTCAATGCATTTCTTGCTCTGATCATAAATTCTTTCCCCCAAAATTATCCTTTCGTCTTCCAGTCAACATATTTGCTGATGGGTTTGGTCCTATGCCTCAGCCTTTACTCATTGATGCTGGCGACGAGTGTTAATCGGCATGTTTCCTTTATCCTGACAGCTTTATTCGCAATACATCCCAGCATTATTCTTTATGAAAATTGGTTTTTTTACAGCTATCCAATGGCGGTGCTGCTTGTGCTTAGTGCGTGTGCCCTCAGCCGGTATTTGAGGACAAAGAAAACGCGGGATGCGTTTGTCTTTTTTTGCCTCATGGCCGCGCTGTCGCTCACCCAGGTCACTTTTCATTTGACCTGGCTGGTTTTGGTGTCTCTTATCTTCGCTTGGAAAGTGAAACCGCGCAGAAAGGAGTTCGTTAAGGCAGCTCTGATACCTATTATCATCGTACTGTCGGTGTATGTGAAAAATTATGTCACGATCGGTGAGTTCACGCTTTCGTCATTGTCCGGTTTCCAACTGGCCAAAATGACCATGATGGAGTTGCCATATGAAACGATCAGAACGTATGAAGAACAAAAGAAGATAGCGCCCTACACTTACCGGGAGGTCGCCGACCATCGTCTCGTCGGGCAATGGGCCCATCAAAATGTGCTTATCCCGCAAACAGGAATAAAATTGCTGGACCAGTACCGCAAGTCCTCCGGCGGACTGAATTATAACAGCCTGCACGTCCTGTACGCATCCAAGCA
>MHFY01000022.1:4969-7202 GCA_001805375.1 Omnitrophica WOR_2 bacterium GWA2_47_8
TTTTAAAAATCGGACCATTATAAAAAATTATGAAAGTTGGTTTAATTTCATGTTCCATAGATTAGACGTAATGAACGGCGGCCAGCTTTACTCGGAAAAGCTATGGCTACCGCAGGGGATCCATACGATCCGTTGGGATTTTATTAGTTTATGGCTGTATGTTTTGGTTGTCGCCGGGTTTATTGCGACTGTAGGATACGGTTTTTGGCGTTCAAGACGATGCTTTGACCCGAAGGGAAGCCACCCGAATGATCTTGTGGTTCTCTATATGACCGTGACGATCGTGTATGTGACGTTGACCGTAAATTTATTTGGCGATTTCGGTAACAACCGATACCGTTTTGTCATCGACCCGTTTTATACCGTTTTGCTTGGTCTGATCATCAGTTGCGTGATTTCGAAAATTATGACATTTGTGAACGAAAAATCGAAAAAATAAGTAGAACGTTGTGTGTAAGTGTCGAGATATTAATTGGTTAGAAACATATTCTTTTGCTGCATTTATCCCCCTCATAAATATTGTGCGGGGGATTTTCATTTTTAAAGGAGCAAGATTCCGGGGAATGGGCTTGCCCTGAAAAAGTGTTGCCACTAATTTATATATTAATGCTTATTATGAATATACGAAGGTTTGGCTTGTTGAAAGGAAAAGGACGGTATAGAATAGTCAGCAGTTATGAACCTTTCCGGGAATATTTTTGATTACTTTATCGTGTATTGGTCAGGCGTGCTGGTGAGCTTTACCCCGTGCGTGTACCCGGTCATGCCTTTAACCGCCGGGTTTATCGCGGGGTTGAATACCCAGGGCACCCGGTGGCTGGGATTTCTCCTGTCCTTGATCTATGTCCTGGGGATCGCCGTTACGTATTCAGTTTTAGGGGCGGTTGCCGCGTTAACCGGAAAGATCTTTGGCCAATTACAAAACCATCCGGCCATTTTTATCATTGTGGGTGTCGTCTTGGTCTTTTTTAGCCTCATGATGTTCGACAAGATCCCCTTGCCCTCTTTCGGCATAAGCGCGCATCATAGGATAAAACAGAAGAATTTTTGGACGATCATTTTATTCGGGATGGCAGCCGGGCTGATCGTCGGCCCTTGCACAGCGCCCGTCCTGGGGACATTGCTTTTGTATGTGGGCTCCAAGCAAAATATTCTGCACGCCATGAGCTTGTTGTTTGTGTTCTCGTACGGGGTGGGGACATCGCTTATTTTGGTAGGGACATTCAGCGGGCTTTTAGGCAATCTGCCCAAATCAGGGTATTGGCTGACACGGATCAAGCATTTTTGCGGTGTTGTCCTTCTTCTTGCCGCGGCTTATTTTTTTCTTAAAGCAGGGAGGATATTGCCGTGAAAAGATTAAAATTATTAAACATAGTTTTGGGTTTTATTTTATTGGCCACGGCCGCGTCGGCCATGCAGCCGTTAAGTTTCAAAAATCCGTTGATAGGGAAAAAAGCGCCGGATTTTACGCTGAAAACACTTTCCGGCAAAGATGTGAATTTCACTGAATACCGGGATGGGAAGAAGGCCATTGTTTTCTTTTGGGCGACCTGGTGTCCGCATTGCCGGGAGGCGCTGCGCGATCTAACGCAACAGCAGAAGACAATAGAGGCGCAAGGGATCAGATTAGCGCTGGTCGATCTCGGTGAGCCCTCTGAAAGTGTTAAAACGCATTTTCAGAAGAATTACATCACGCTGGACAGTTTTTTGGATGAAAGATCTTCCCTTGAGAAAAGCTACGCCATTATAGGCATCCCGACATTTTTCTTTGTTGATGAAAATGGGGTTGTCATGGACGTGAAACATTCTTTGCCGGAAGACCTGAAGCAGGCGTTTGAATAACCACTTAATAGAAGGAACAGTCCATGTCTAAAAAGATCCTGGTCGTTGATGATTCGGTGGAAACAGTTGCGCTGATCGAAGGGTGGCTGACAAGCAGCGGTTATAAGGTCCGGACCGCTTCAAACGGTCTGGAGGCGCTTAAAGAAGTAAAGACCGAGAAACCCGATCTCATTATTGTTGATATCCTGATGCCGGAGCTCGACGGGTTCGGGCTATATAAAGAACTTAAAAAGGACAAAGACCTTGCCCAGATCCCTTTTGTTGTCTTGACCGTACGGGTAAAAATGGAAGACACCTTCCGGGTCTTGGGAGTGGCGGATTTTATCGTCAAACCCATTGAGCCCCAGAGTTTTACACGGCGGATCGATCAATTCTTTTCAGGGGACGCTTC
>MHFY01000022.1:7239-41296 GCA_001805375.1 Omnitrophica WOR_2 bacterium GWA2_47_8
AAGCCGGATGTCATTCTTTTGGATGTTTTGATCAACAATAAACCGTCGTATCCCATCATTATTCAACTGAAGAAAACACCCGCGTTCAAAAATGTACCCATTGTGATCTATAGTAATTTAGATAAGGCCAATTTAAAGGATGTGTCCATCTCCCAAAGGGCCGTGGAGATCAAGGCCGCTCAAAAGGCCTGCCTGGAAGCCGGCGCGACGGAATCCGTGGGTGGTTTTGAAGAGACCGCGTTCTTAAAGACGATCGAAAAATATTTTTAGATCTTTATTATTGCTTGAGCAGTGATTTTTGAAGATGAATTTGGAAAAGATCTTATCTTTTGTCTTTTTTCTCTCCGGATTTTCCGCCCTTATCTATCAGGTCGTCTGGCAGCGGCTTTTGACGCTGTATTACGGCGTGGGAGCCGTCTCGATCACCCTTATCGTCAGCGTTTATCTGGCCGGATTAGGGATCGGGTCTTTGCTGGGCGGTCATCTTATCGAACGGGTTAAAAGAAAGGTCAACTTTTATTTCCTCCTCGAATTCCTGATCGGCTGTTTCGGGATCGTGAGCATCCATTTCCTTAAGTATGTGGGAGAAAGAACGGCCGGTGCGGATTATAGGCTTGCCTTTCTTTTTATGTCCTTGTTTTTACTCCTTCCGACGACGTTGATGGGAATGACCCTGCCGGCCTTAACCAAGATATTCAACGGTATTATCCATGACTTCAAAAAAACGGTAAGCTTTCTTTATTTTATCAACACCCTGGGGGCGGCTTTAGGCGCGATCATCAGCAGTTATGTATTGATCACCTTCGGAGGGTTTGATACCGCGGTCTATACGGCCGCGGGGATCAATTTTATCTTGGCGGCTTTGATCTTTGGCTGCCGGGGCAGGGAACCATCGCTGAGTTATAAGAAAGAACCGGCGGCGGTCAAGGGAAAGCCGTTCGTTAGGCTGGCGTTTGTTCTGATTTTTGTAACGGGATTTTTTGCCATCGGATTTGAGATGATATGGTTTCGGGTCATAGGCGTCCTGGTGAAAGAATCGCCGTACGCGTTCTCAAGTATTTTGGCGGTTTATTTGCTCGGGATAGCCTTGGGAAGCCGTTGGGTCAACCGTTATTTAGACCGGCACCCGTCGGTTGACCAAAAGAATTTATTGTTTTCTCTGCAAGGGCTGCTGGGCTGTTCGATCCTTGTGATTTTCTTGGGATACTATTATCTGACCTCCAAGACATCCTTTTATTATTTTACGGATGTCTCGATGGCCTTTTATCTTCACCCTTTTGTCAAGATATTGAATGCCGAGATGTTTTCTTCCCTAAATAATTTTTTAAACGGGGTTTTTGCCGTCTTCGATGTGTTCTGGTGGCCGCTCTTTTTTCTGTTCCTGCCGACCTTTTTAATGGGGGCGAGCTTTCCGTTGTTATCAAGCCTGGCCTTAAGCGGCGACAAGGAAGGGAAAGTTATCGGAAGAGTTTATGCCGCTAATATCTTAGGCTGTGTGCTGGGCGGAGTGGTTACGGGTTTTTTTATTTTGCCGATGGTAGGAAGCGAGAGGGCCATCTTGGCCTACGCCAGCTTGATATTGCTGATGGGTGTTGGTATCGCAAGAATCGGAAAGATAAAAATTGATCTGATCTCTCGGGTTTTATTTGTTGGCGCGCTGATTGCAGGGAGTGTGCTTTTGTTCCCGGGCAAGGGCGAACTTTATAAACTCATGCACAAACCGTATGCAGAAAAGGAAATGTATATCGATGAGGGGGTCAACGGGGTGGTCGCCACCATAAAAAACGATTACCAGATCGTCACATATTTAAACGGCATGAGCCATGGAGGGTATCCCGGATACAGGTTTTATGCGATCGCTTTAGACGGCTTGAGCCAATTAAGAGCGGCAAAAGATGTTTTAATTATCGGCTATGGGACCGGTTCAACAACTGAGACGGTCTTAAGTGACCGCACAGTAAAAAGTGTTGCCTTGGTCGAGATCAACCGGACCCTTATCAAGAGTTTAAGCCGGTTTGAGGTCTTTAAAAATATGCTGACGGACCCGCGGGTTGATCTGATCATCGATGACGGCAGGCGTTACCTTTTAAGAACAGATAAGAAGTTTGACCTGGTCCTGATCGACCCCTTGCGGACAACGTCCAGTTATAGCAATAACCTTTACTCCAAGGAGTTCTTTGAACTGGTTCGAAGCCATTTAAACCCGGAAGGGGTCTTTGTGGTCTGGATGGATGAGTTTAATATCCTGCCGTTGACCTTGTCGGAGGTTTTCCCCTATGTTGAATTCAGGGCCTGGAATTTTTCCGCTTATTGCATGGCTTCCGATCAGGCTATGGTTAGAAAGGACAAAAGATTTTTAAATATTTTGTATACTTTGCCGGAAGGGACACAAAAAGAGGTCAAGGTTTCTTTGCCGAATAGGAAAGCGGACCAAAAAGAGTTTCTGAAGATAAGAGATTTTTATCCGATCAATACGGATTTTAAACCTTCTGCCGAATATTTCTTAAATTATATAATTTATCAGTAACGATAATGAGTTGGATTCTATATAATAGGTGACATGTACTTATTTTCCCTGAATATTATCAGAGGTAATAACCCCAACTTCCTTGAAATTATTCAGAAGAAGTTGGGACGTCCTTGCTTTCCCTAAATTTTAGAGGAAGCAAGGGGTACTTATCCCAATTTCATCTAAATAATAATTGGGTTAATTAAAGGAAAATTGGGATGCGAGCGATCACAATATCCAATTTAACCAAAGTTTATAAGAACGGCGTGCGCGCGCTTAATAACGTGAGCCTCGAGGTCGAGCAGGGAGATTTTTTTGCGCTGCTGGGGGCTAACGGGGCCGGGAAAACGACCCTGATCGGGATCTTGACCAGCATTGTCAATAAAACAGCCGGGAAAGTTCGGGTCTTTAATTATGATCTGGATACCCACGAGACCGAGGCCAAAAAGACCATCGGCGTTGTTCCGCAGGAGTTTAATTTTAATATGTTTGAAAGGGTCCTGGATATCATCACCACCCAAGCGGGATATTTTGGGATCGAACGAAGGGCGGTCCTGCCTTACGCCCAGGAATTGTTGACCAGGTTAGGGCTTTGGGAAAAAAGAAATTCTCCCGCGCGCACGCTTTCCGGAGGGATGAAGCGAAGGCTGATGATCGCCCGGGCTTTGATCCATCAGCCGAAACTATTGATCCTGGATGAGCCTACGGCCGGTGTGGATGTGGAGCTGCGTTATGAGATGTGGGAATATTTGCGCAGTTTAAACAAGAACGGCGTCACGATCCTTTTGACCACGCATTACCTGGAAGAGGTGGAACAGATGTGCCGTCACGCCGCTATTATCAAAAAAGGCGAGATCGTCATCAACGACAGGGTGAAGCATTTGATGCAGCAGGTGGAGAAGGAAATATACACCGTGGCCGTTAAAGAATTAAAACCGTTGAATATGATCAATGATTTTAAGATCACCACCATCGATGACCACACGTTGGAAGTTGAAGTCAATCGAACCCAGACCTTAAACGCCTTTATCGCCCAGCTTTCGCAATTAGGGATCATTGTCACCGATATCAGGCCGCAAGGGTTCCGATTAGAAAAAATATTTTTGAATTTATTAAAGAGCGATAGGAAGGCTTGATGCTTACCATGCTGAATTACGTCGCTTTAAAAACGATCGTTCGTAAAGAAGTCATCCGGTTCATGCGGATCTGGCCGCAGACCTTGCTGCCGCCGATCATCACCCAGGGGCTTTATTTTGCGATCTTTGGGAAATTTATCGGTTCGCAGATCGGCCAGGTCCACGGGGTCAGTTATATGGCCTTTATCATCCCCGGGTTAGTGATGATGGCGGTGATCAACAATTCGTACGCCAATGTCGTGAGTTCTTTCTTTGGGTCCAAATTTCAGCGTAACGTTGAGGAGGTCATGGTTTCCCCGACTTCGAACTGGGTCATTATGGCCGGTTACTCCATCGGCGGGATCCTGCGCGGCCTGTTGGTGGGGCTGCTGGTCTTTATCATTTCCACCCTTTTTGAACACCCGGTCATTTTTAATTTCGGGATCATCCTTTTGTTCATCCTTTTGACGTCGCTGGTCTGTTCCTTGGGCGGGCTGCTGAACGGGATCTTAGCCACTAAATTCGACGATGTTTCGATCTTTCCGACTTTTATCTTAACGCCGATGACGTATTTAGGCGGAGTCTTTTATTCGATCCACAGCTTGCCGGAGGCCTGGCAGAAAATTTCGATGTATAACCCCATCCTCTATATGGTCAACGGCTTTCGATACGGTTTTTATGGGTTTACGGATGTGAGCCTGGCTTTGAGTATCTTTCTTTTATGCCTTTTAAACGTTGTTTTAGCGGTGCTTACATTGGTGATGCTGAAAAAAGGCATCGGTCTTAAAAGCTAAAATCCAAGAACGCAAGCTTTTGTCTTGTTTTTGAAGGTTTTCCTGGGTAAAATAAAAACGCTATGAACCCGCCGTACACGGCTAAAAAGATCCTTATCATTGACGATGATCTGACGACCATTAAATTGGTCGAGTCGCGGCTTTCGGCTAACGGCTACCTGGTCATCGCTTTAAGCGAGGCAGCGCTTGGATTGGAAGCCGCCTTCAAACAAAAACCGGATCTGATCGTCTTGGACGTGATGATGCCTATCGTCAACGGTTTTAATTTTTGTCGTCTGCTCAAAAGCCAGGAAGAGCACCGGCACATCCCGGTCATCCTGCTGACGTCCCGTTCCGAGGACAAGGACCGGAAGATAGGCCAAGAAGTAGGGGCCAATGCCTATTTGACCAAACCGGTCAACGCCGACGAACTTTTGAACACAATCAAAGAACTTTTAATGAACAGCCGGTCGTGAAAAAATAATCCATGGAGAAAATCATTTCTTATTTCGAAAGTGTCGGACGAACGGTTAAAAATTGGATCATTATCTTCGTTGAATTCTCCCAGCTGGTGGCCCAGACCATTTACTGGATCTTCTGGGGGCCCTCCCGCAGCAAGCCTGTCAAATCAAAATCTGTCTTCGAGCAAATGGTCTTTATGGGGGCCAAATCCATCATCATAGTTTTTTTCGTGACCTTTTTTACCGGGGTGGTCTTGGCCATGCAGTCCGCCTATCAATTGGAGAAAATGGGCGCGGTCATGTATGTGGCGAGTTTGGTGAGCATTTCCGTCTGCCGTGAATTAGGGCCGGTCTTAACCGCGCTGGTCTTGGCGGGGCGCATCGGTGCGGCGATCACCGCCGAGATAGGCTCCATGAATGTTAACGAACAATTGGAGGCCCTGGATGCGATGGCCATTAACCCTATCCGGTTCTTGATCGTGCCTAAATTTTTGGCCTTATTTTTTATGCTGCCCTGTTTGACGGTCATCGGCGATATTTCGGGGATCTTCGGCGGGTATCTGATCGGGGTTTATAATTTAAAGATCAATTCCGGGCTTTTCATCCAAACGGCCTTTAAATTTTTGACCCTTAAAGACATCTATACGGGTTTAACAAAGGCCTTTATTTTCGCCATGATCATTTCTATGGTGGGAAGTTATCAGGGCCTTAAAACTTCCGGCGGGGCCGTGGGTGTGGGGCAGGCGACCACCATCAGCGTGGTGACGAGTTTCATTTTAATTATCCTGGCGGATTGTATCATGACCGGGATCTTTTATTTTTCGAACCTATGAGCGAGCGAAAAGTCATTTTGGCGGTCCAGAACATCACGAAGTCTTTCGGCGGCCGTAAGGTCTTGGATGGCATTTCAGTGGAAATTTATCAGGGGGAGATTTTTGTTATCATGGGAGGGTCAGGCTGCGGAAAAAGCACATTGTTAAGGCATATGATCGGCTCCATTAAGCCGGATTCGGGCCGGGTGTTATTCGACGGGAAGGATCTTTCGAAATTAAGTGAGGCCGAAGAGGAGAAAATGAAACGCCGTTTCGGGATGTCGTTTCAATCCTCGGCGCTTTTGGATTATATGAACGTTGAAGAAAATGTGAGCCTGCCGTTAAGCGAGCATACGAGTTTGGACCCCAAGGTTATCAGTATCATTGTTAAAATGAAATTGGGGCTGGTTGGATTACAGGGGTTTGATCATCTGATGCCGAGTATGCTCTCCGGCGGGATGAGGAAACGGGTAGGGCTCGCCCGCGCCATTGCCATGGACCCCGAGGTGGTTTTTTATGATGAGCCGACGGCTGGTTTGGACCCGGTTGTCTGCGCGGTAGTCGATAAACTTATTGTGGACCTGAGCAAAAAACTCCTTTTGACCTCGGTCGTGGTCACGCATAACATGGAAAGCGTGTTCCGTATCGCGGACCGGGTGGCGATGTTGCATAAAGGCAAGGTTTTGGAAATAGGAACACCGGAGCAGATCAAGAATTCTAAGAATCCGATCGTTCAGCAGTTTATTAAGGGCGAGATCGAAGGCCCGATTAATGTGATCGAGGAATAAATGAGACCCAAACTTATGAGGAGCAAAAATGAAATTAACTAATGAAGCAAAGATCGGGATCATGGTGGTCGGTGTTTTGGTGGCGTTATTTATTATTACCATCAAGGCCAGCGATTTTAGTTTTCGGGAAAAAGGTTATGAACTGATCGTGCATTTTAAGAACATTGACGGGGTGGATAAGAACGCGCCGGTCAGGCTCAATGGCTTTGAGGTAGGGACCGTTAAGGATATAAAGATCCTCTATGGTGATGATCCTAAGATGGAATTGACCCTCTTGATCAACGAGGGGGTTAAGATCTATCAGGGGACCGAGGCCTATGTGAAGAATTTAGGGTTATTCGGCGAGAAGTATATCGGATTGACGCTGGGGGACGCGGGCAAGGAGTATGTAAGCCCGGGTTCCGTTGTGATAGGTGACGAAGCGGCGAATTTAGATAAGATCATGGCGGATGGCGAGGTGATCGCGACCAATTTAAAAGAGATCTCCGCTGAAGTCAAAGAACGGCTTAAGGTCAATAGCGAGAACATTGACAGCATCTTGGCCAATTTAAAAGTCACCTCGGAGCATATGTCATCATTAACTACAAATTTGGATGAAAGGCTTCAGGTTAATAAAGGCCACATTGATAGTATCATGGCGAATATGAACTCTGCGGTGGAGAATTTTGACGAGATGAGTTATGACCTGAAGTTAAATCCCTGGAAGCTGATGTACAAGGAACGAGAGAGAAGGAAGGAAGAGACCAAATAGATGGTTAAGAGAAATTTAATGGTCGTGATGCTTGCGCTATTTTTGAGCGGATGTTCCTATATCCCGTTCTTTTCAAAGGGGAAAGAAGAGGCGTCCGCTTCGTCCGCACCATCGGTGTATGCCAACAAGGTGGTTTTAAATAAGCGCGATGCCTTAAAAGCGGCGCAGGACTTTATGGTAAAAGAAGGCTTGGACCAAGAATTTGTAAGCAGAAAGGTCACGAAAATCAAGAAACTCGCCACCCAAGAGAAGAGCCCGCGTTGGGTTTGGGAGGTATATTTTGAAAGTAAAGAGGACGCAAATTTAAAGTTTTGGAAAACTTCTCCCTTGATGGTGCAGGTCGATGCCGAGACCGGCCAGGTCTTAAATTGGGGTCGAAGGTGATTTTTGTGTTGATTTGCAAGTAAAGTTTTCCAAAAAATATGTCTAAAAAATTGAACCTTTTCCGTTTTTCTCCTTCCATTTATCCATAATTCATTCATATGCATATAGTTACAGTAATTTAAGCTTAATTTGTTTACTTCAAATATAAAAAAAGAAACGCTTTCTTGGCGGCTCTTGTAACTACTTGTGTCCCAATGCCATAGTGCTATAATTTGAGTAACAAGGCGGTTGTACAGCTGTAGATCGGGTTGTGCCGCTCCACATCAGTTGGCAATATGTCCAGACATCGAGCTTATGCGGCTTTTAGGGTCTGGATTTATTTTTTTAAGCAGAAGATTGTCGTCACTTGTATCCAGCTATTTCCCCAGAGTTGGATGCAAAATGGCTGAAGAAAGGAGGGGAGAACAATGGAGACAATAAAAACACTACTGATTGATCCTTTTCTTGAATTGTTAGGCCAAGTCGCCGGGTTTATCCCCACTTTGGTCAGCGTATTATTTATCTTGGTACTCGGCATCCTACTCGCACGCGTATTACGGGATGTCGTGACAAGATTCTTGAAAGAAATCCGCTTCGATGGGATTGCTGACAAACTAGGGGTAAGCGACGCTTTGAAGAAAGGCGAAGTAAAACCTGGTTTCAGTGATCTTATTGGATCGCTATTATATTTGATCGTTATGGTGATCTTTGTCATTATGACGATTAAATTAATTGGTCTAACGATGATGACCGATCACGTCAGCGCTATTTTGGGATACATTCCTAAGGTATTCTCAGGCGTTATTATTTTGGTTTTAGGTATGGTATTGGCGAAGATCGCCGCCAGCATTGTGCATATTGTTGCACATCTGACTGGTTCACCTAATCCAAAATTAATGGAACGTATCACCAAATGGGCCGTACTTTTGTACGTGGTCATTATGGCGATTGGCGAATTAGGTTATGGTCATCTCCTTGTAGGTCGTTATTTCGATATGCTTTTTGGCGGCATTGTGTTTGCTTATGCCTTAGCCTTCGGGTTAGGCGGCAAAGATAAAGCTGCGAAGTATCTCGACAAAAAGTAAGAAATACGCCTATCAAGGCAAGAGCTGTATTGGGGCCCACCCCTTCGGGGTGGGCCCCTTAATTTTCCACTTTTTTTCTCAGATATCCTTATACCGCATTGAAAATTTTGCTATAATTCTAGAATACTCAGAAGACCTGTATGAAAAAACTTTCCCACTCTCAAATTGTCACGCGTCAAAAGGCCAATATGAAGGAACCTCGCCTTTCCTTTTGCGTTGTTCTTAATAACATCAGAAGCTTATTTAATGTCGGCTCTATTTTCCGTACCGCTGATGGGGCAGGCATTGAAAAGATATGGCTTTGCGGCATCACCGGCTATCCGCCGGCGGCGGACATTGCCAAAACCGCCTTAGGGGCCCAAGAACGCGTGCCCTGGGAGTATACAGCCTCGGCTTTGGATGTTATCAGAAAATTAAAGAAGAAAGGCTATCAAATTGTAGCCCTTGAGCAGACCACAAAGAGCATCCCCCACCATGAATTTAGGCCAAGGAACAAGGTGTGTTTAGTGATAGGACATGAGATCACCGGTGTCCATGACGATGTGGTCGATCTGTGCGATGCCGCCATTGAGATCGAGATGATGGGTGTTAAAAACTCTCTCAATGTCGCCGTTGCCTTCGGCATTGCCGCGTATCATATCCGGCATTGCCTCTTAAAAATATAAATATATTCTTCCAAAAGAATATTTTTTCTGTTATAAATAAAAGAGAATTGAATTTTAGCTTTTAAAAAAGGAGCTACCGTATGTCTGAAGCGATCAAAGTCCTTTTTATTGATGATGAACCCGATCTCTGTGAGATGGTCAAATTGGCCCTGGAGGGAAAGGGAGGTTATTCTGTTACGACCACGACGGACCCGACCGCGGCCGAAAGCCTCTTCACGCAAACCCAGCCGGATATCGTCATTTTGGATAATGTCATGCCTAAGTTAAGCGGGGGAGACGTCGCAAAGAAATTAAAAGCCCTGATGACGGAAAGAAAATTCCCGGTCATCATGATCAGCGGAAAAGGCGAATTTGTTTACCTTAAAAAAAGCAAAGAATTTAAATGGATGCCGAACGCCCCTGCTGTCAAAACACGAGGCCCTCTTCCCGATATCAAGAATTCTGAAGAATTAGCCAAGCATTACGGTGTCACCCGCTATGCTACTAAGCCATTTACCGTCGATTTTCTCATTGAGGCGATGGGAGAAGAGTTGGCAAAATTTGTCGTACGCAAAAAAGACGAAACCGACGATACGCAGATCATTTGATTTTTTATGATAAGGATACTCTTTATAGCTTTAATGGTCTGGGCGGCTGTGGCATTGTGCGCCACGCTCCTTGACCGCGGTTTTTATATCTGGCTTCTTAGTCAAGCCAGGAAAAAAGGTCTTTACCCTTTTAACAAACCCACCCTTGATGATGTTAAGGAACTGCTCCGCAGAGGGGATAAACTGCTGGCCATCCGTCTTTATGGCCAGATATACCGGCTAAATCACAAACAGGCCGCGTTAGAGGTAGACCTCCTGGAAAGAAACCTGGATAAAAATAACACCTCCAGGCCTTGATCGGGAATGAAAGAGCCCCGGATCGTTATTTTTTCATCATGAACGTCGCTGTTTTGGGAACAGGTCTCATGGGGTATCCAATGGCCGAGCGGCTTCTTCGGGCTGGCCATCGGGTCATTGCCTTTAACCGCACGGTTAAAAAGGCCACGCCCTTGAAAGATCTGGGTGCGGCCGTTACGAAAAGCCCTAAAGAAGCGATAGAACACTCCCAATGCATCATCCTCATGCTCGCCAACGCCGAAGCTATCCAAACGGCATTATTTTCTTCAAAAATTCCTTTAAAGAATAAAACCATTATTCAAATGGGCACCATTTCTCCCGAGGAAAGCAGAAAATTCCATAAAAAGATTATAAAGCAGGGCGGACAATATCTGGAGTGCCCGGTTCTCGGTAGCCGAAAAGAGGCCCGGGAAGGGACTTTAATTTTGATGGTGGGAAGTACCCTTAAGCAGTTCAAACAGTGGAGGGGCCTTCTAAGATGCTTTGGCCCAGCACCGAAGTGGGTCGGCACAGTGGGGAAAGCGGCTGCGCTTAAACTCGCCTTAAATCAGATGATAGCCTCTATGATCTCGGCCTTTGCCTTAAGCCTTGGGTTTGTTAAGCGTCAAGGCGTGAAGGTTGATGATTTTATGGGGATCTTGCGTAAAAGCGTTCTTTACGCGCCTACTTTTGATAAAAAACTTCCGCAAATGCTCAAGGCGGATTACATGAATCCAAACTTTTCAACCCGCAATATGTTAAAAGACGTTAATCTTTTTCTAAAGGAAGCGAAATCCAAAAGGCTTGCCATCCCAGCCCTCCAGGGAATACGCGGGATCCTTATTAAGACGATAGGGAAGGGGTTTTCCGACGATGATTATTGTTCCATTTTTGAAACTATCTCTCCCCGCAAATAGTTTTATCAGAAATTCATCTTTGACTTATTAAGTTCATTTGGCTATAATTTAGACAAATTGGAAGCATGGGGCCGTCCCCCTTTTTAAAAGAGGGGACGGCCCCATGTATTTATAAAACTATGTGGACAAAAAAAAACTTACAAGCATTGACCCAGGAAAAAATGGGCGATTACCGTTTTGTCGTTGCCTCTAATCGGCAGCCCTATGTGCACAGTTTTTCTAGAGGAAAAAAGATTGGATGGCAGCGCGGTGTGGGCGGTGTCATAAGCGCGCTTGACCCGGTGATGCAGGCCTGTCAGGGCTTATGGGTCGCATATGGTAATGGCGATGCGGATCAAAAGGTCACATCCAAAGATGGAAAAGTGAAAGTTCCTCCGGATAAGCCTTCTTATCTGTTAAAACGGGTCTGGCTTAACAAAGAGGAGGAAATGGGTTATTATTACGGCTATTCGAATGAGGTCCTGTGGCCGCTGTGTCATATGGCGTTTAAACGCCCGGTTTTTCGGCAGGAAGACTGGGAGTATTATAAGCGTGTTAATGAAAAATTTGCAAAGGCTATTGTAGAGGAAATCAACGGCAAAAAGGCCTTTGTCTGGATCCAGGATTACCATTTATGCCTTTTGGCTAAATATTTAAAGCAGCTGGCTCCGTATCAGATCATCACCGCCCATTTTTGGCATATCCCTTGGCCCAGCTATGAAGTCTTTCGTATCTGCCCTCAGAAGAAAGAAATCTTGGAAGGTCTTTTGTGCAATGATCTGCTGGGATTTCATACCCGCTATCACTGCAATAATTTTTTAGATGTGATCGACCGCGAGTTGGAAAGCAAGATCGACCGCGAAAGGGAGTCTGTTGTTAAGAACGAACACGAAACCTTGATACGCTCATATCCGATCAGTGTGGATTACCAGGGGATACAGACAATGTCGGAATCATCCGAGGTAAAGGCTTTCCAGGATGCGTTGGTCGAAGAGTTTCAGCTTTCTGGTTTGAGGGTTTTGGTGGGGTTGGATCGCATTGACTATACCAAAGGGATCCCCGAGAGATTGCTGGCCATCGATCGATTGTTGGAAAAACATCCTGAATTGAGAGAGCAGGTTGTCTTTTTGCAGATCGGGGTCGTGACCCGGCTGCATTTGACCCCGTATAAAGACCTTAATGACGAGATCAATGCCTTAGTTGAGCAGATCAATTGGAAACATTCCACGCCCGGCTGGAAACCGATTATTTTTGTCCGGCGGCATTTTTCGCTCATTGAACTCTTGGCCCTTTATCGGATCAGCGAGGCAGGGATCGTCAGCTCTCTGCACGATGGGATGAACCTGGTGGCCAAGGAGTACGTCGCCAGCCGCACAGACGGCAAGGGGATGTTGGTCTTGAGCCAATTTACCGGGGCCGCACGGGAATTGACGGATGCTGTCTTGATCAATCCGTTTGATAAAGAACAGTTCAGCGACGGCCTTTATATGGCCCTTTCCCTTGCGGAAGAAGAACGCAATAAACGCATGACGAAGATGCGTGAAATACTTCAAAATAATAATATTTATCGTTGGGCAGGAAAAATTATCTCCGAACTATTAAAATTCGAGTTTGCAGAATGAAACTTTCCTCGGCTACAGTAAAATGGTCTGCGATCGAAAAACGCCTTAAAGAAGCGGAGTATTTTTATCTTTTTCTGGATTATGACGGGACGTTAACTCCCATTGCCGCGACCCCGCAAGAGGCCGTGTTATCGCCGGAAGTGAAAGGCCTTTTGCAGAAATTATTAAAATGCCCTCATTGTAAACTTGCTATTATCACCGGCCGGAGTTTGGATGACATCAAAACCAGGGTGGCGCTTAAAAATGTCGTTTATGTCGGCAATCATGGGTTTGAGATCGAGGGCGGGGATCTAAAGTTCAATAGTTTAATAACCCCGAAGCTGCGCAATATTTTTGAAGAGATCAAAAAAGAAGTTAAGGGGTTGTCGGTTGAGATGAAGGAGATATTAATTGAGGATAAACGGGCGACGTTAAGCATTCACTATCGTTTGCTCGATGAAAAGCGCTTTCCTTTATTCTTAAAAGCCGTCCGAGAAATTGTTAAGCCATATCTTGAGCAAAAGGAAATACGCTTGACCGAAGGAAAAAAAGTTATCGAACTGCGCCCGGCCATTGTCTGGGATAAAGGGGAAGCGGTCAAATGGCTTTTAATCAAGGAGGAATTTAATAAGGGTACAAAAAATATTCTGCCCATTTACATCGGGGATGATGCGACGGACGAAGATGCCTTTGCAACGATCGGCCGCCGGGGCATTACCATTATTGTGGGTAAACGCGACAAATCCAAGGCTCAGTATTGCTTGGAAGATACAGAGGATGTCTTCAGGTTCCTGGTCAATATTTTAGAAACGATGAAAGCAAAGGCCTTATGACACCAAAGACAGATGAAAAGAAAGGTTTTCGTTTCTATACGCGGTTAAATCTTTCAGGTTTAACGGGGCTTAAGGCCGCCACCCTGGAAGAATTACTGCAACATATCAAAGAAGTCCCCGGCTCGTGTATCTACCACCATACGCATAGATTTTTGCAACAGCATCAGTATCTGTCTCCTGAACCGCCCAATGATTTTGCCTATTGGGTCACTCATATCCTAGGTGACGATAGGCTGGGAGAAGATCTGGCCAGTATCGATACGGTCCAATTCACGACGATACGCGAATTGCGTGAGAAGATCGTGACCGTCATAGAAGAATACCTTAAAAAGTATCCTTCGGCGAAGCGAAGATTTGTTAACGAAGAGCAGGCCTTTTCTTTTATTAAATCCATGAGTTTTATCTTGCCGACCCACTATATTGCTTCAAACTTAAGAGAATTTATCGAAATTTTGCGCAAGGTCACCATTGACTCGATTTATTTCCATATCTTTGAAGCCCGGCTGAGATTAGAGAAAAAGAGTAATGATTTCTCGAATTGGATCGAAAGTTTTCTGGGTGATAAAGAGTTAGCGGAGAAGATCGCCCAACTCGACCCTTATACGCAGACATTGGAAGATCTGCGCCAAGCGCTTATCCGGATCCTTGAGCGAAAGTTGAAATAATATGATGCCTAAAATCGATGATTATATCCCTATTGTCGGCCAATCGGTGATCGATGACCTTCGTCTTTTGGCCGATCATCTTAAAGGTAAACGCATCCAGCATATTAATTCAACCGCGGTCGGAGGCGGAGTGGCTGAGATCTTAAACCGCATGGTGCCTCTTTTAAAGGAATTAGGTGTTAATACCCATTGGGATGTGATCAAGGGCGGGGAAAAATTCTATGATGTGACCAAAAAATTCCATAACGCGCTTCATGGCAAAGAAGGGGATGTCAGCAACGAGGAACTAGCCACATTCTTA
The DNA here is from genome assembly GCA_001805375.1 of Omnitrophica WOR_2 bacterium GWA2_47_8. Taxonomy (GTDB): domain Bacteria; phylum Omnitrophota; class Gorgyraeia; order Zapsychrales; family GWA2-47-8; genus GWA2-47-8. Next base: position 21,721 of record MHFY01000022.1, read on the forward strand.
GAGAACGGTGAACGTAATTTAAAGGAAATGGACCTCTCCGCTGATATCGTTTTCGTTCATGACCCGCAGCCCATTACCCTTGTTAAGAAAAAGAAGGAGAATAAATGGATTTGGCGCTGTCATGTCGATGTCTCCAGACCCAATCCCAAGGTCTGGGAATTCTTAGGCAAATTCATTGCGCAATATGACGCGTCTGTTTTTTCGGCTCCGGGATTTTCGCCTCAGCTTTCGATCCCGCAATTCCTGATCGCGCCTTCCATTGACCCGTTAAGTGATAAAAATAAGGAGTTGCCGCCGGAAACGATCGAAGCTGTTTTGCGAAAATATAATATCGTAAAGGATAAGCCGATCGTGACCCAAATTTCCCGTTTTGATTATTTAAAAGACCCGGTGGGCGTCATTGAAGCCTTTAAGCAGGTCAGAAAATATATCGATTGCCAATTGATCTTAGCCGGGGGAACGGCCAGTGATGATCCGGAAGGGCAGAAGGTGTTGGATGAGGTCATGGAAAAAGCCAAAGGTGTCCCGGATGTCCATGTGCTCCTTATGCCGCACAATGATATTGAAGTGAACGCCCTGCAGTGCGCCTCAGATGTTATAGTCCAAAAGTCCATCAAAGAAGGGTTTGGTTTAACGATCTCTGAGGCGTTATGGAAAAGCAAACCGGTCGTTGCCGGCAATGTTGGGGGAATTCCATTGCAGGTGACCCATAAGTATTCCGGCCTTTTGTGTCATTCCGTGGACGGTTGCGCCTTTGCGATAAAACAGCTTTTAAACAGCCCCGCCTATGCCAAAAAACTCGGCGAAAACGGCCGCGAACATGTCCGCAATAATTTCCTTCTCACCCGCCATTTAAAAGAGTATATGCTGCTCTTTCTGTCGTTGTATCATAAGGAAGATGTTGTGTATCTATAGTCGGATCCTTTAAACCGCCCTCTTTGTTTTTGAGGCTGCCATTGACCGCACATCGATCATTTTAAGCTGATTCTCATTGGTAATCTTCTTTGAGCATTGTATACTATCACTGTTGCGCAATTTATCCCTCACAGGAGATCGATCAATATGCTTTTAAAGGACATTTTAATAACGATGCGTCCAAATCAATGGACGAAGAATTTTTTGTTGTTCGCCGGGCTTATTTTTTCCGGAAAAATGACGAACTTGCCCGATGTTCTTGTTTCCGTGCAGGCCTTTATCGTATTTTGCCTGGGCTCATCGAGCATTTACATCCTCAATGATATTATCGACCGGGAAAATGATAGAGGGCATCCTCAAAAGAGGTTAAGGCCCATTGCTGCAGGCCAGATAACGGTCCCGGTAGCGTTGAGCCTGGCGGGCAGTTTATTGATCTTTTCGATCGTCCTGTCGATCCGATACCTTAACGTAGCCTTGATCGACACTTTTTTTACGTATCTTCTTTTAATGGCATGTTACATTTTTGTTTTAAGGCGGGTTGTTATCCTCGATCTTATAGTTGTGGCGGTAGGGTTTGTATTGCGGGCGATCGCGGGTGCGGTCGTTCTGAAAGTTGCCATCTCTCCATGGCTGATGATCTGTACTTTTTTTCTGGCGTTGTTAGTGTTGATGGGAAAGAGAAGGCATGAGATCCTTCTTTTGGGCAAAGAAGCCTATGCCCATAGATCCATCCTCAAAGAATATTCCTTGGGTTTCATCGATCAATTGATCGCGGTCGTGACCTCTTCAGCCGTCATCTCCTATTCGCTATACACATTTTCCGAAGACACGGTTGCCAGGCTGGGGACCAATTTAATGCCTTTGACCATTCCGTTCGTTCTTTACGGGATCTTTCGATATCTCTATCTGACGCATCAACAGAATCAGGGTGGAGCACCGGAAGAATTATTTGTTAATGACAAGGCCCTGTTGGTCAATGGCTTTTTATGGGTTGCCGCCGCTGTCGCAATATTATATTTTACTTGAAATTTTGGTTATGAAAATGTGGGATGCCCTGAAGTATTATAAAACCCAGCCTCTCGCCGTCCGTCTATACATCGCTATCCGCCCGGTTATCGTTGATTTTAACAGGATATTGGGCTTTTTTCCTGCAGATGCTAACTCCATTATGGAGTTGGCCTGCGGATATGGCATTACATCATTTGCAATGGCCAACCGATACAAAGGCACACCTATCCGCTCTTATGATATCGATGCGAAACGCATCGCCATTCTGAATTCGATCAATCCGTACCGTCACTTAAGTTTTCATCATGAGAACATCCTGGATATCCGGGAATTTACGTCCGATGTCATTTTTATGTCAGATCTTTTGCATCATCTGACCTATCCGCAGCAGGAGAATTTGCTTAAGAGGATCCATGCCACGGCACCGAGCGGCGTAGTCCTGCTTATTAAAGATATGGATAAGGGGAGGTATTCCTTCAGGCAATTCTTAAATTACATGATCGATATTCTGCATACAGGGGAATTTCGATTTTCTTATCGTGCAAGGGATTCTTTTGTGGGGTTGTTTACATCCTGCGGATTTAAAGTCAAGAGAACGGTTTATGTTAACAAATGGTTTATCCCATTAAATCACGTTTTTTTTATTCTGGGAAAAGAGTGAGGATGACCATAAAAAGGATTGTTTGTTCCCGTTAGTTTCCTTGTAAGGGTTTTAATCGGGCTGGTCAATAAGTTGATGATCCCAATTGAAGCGAAGATGGTTAAGGGGGGCAGTAATTCGATCCGCATCCTGGGCCCGTCATAAAAGTAAATGAAAGAGATGATGAGGGAGTGGTTAAGAATATAAGCGAGGGGAAGAAAGAAAGGTTTGCAATATTTCCAGGAGTAGTACAGCCCCGGGATAAAGAATATTGAAAGAAGATGAAAGGTTGTTAGGGGGAATGGCAAATAAGAAAGGAAATCATAAAACACATAAGGACTTTCGGGATGAGCCCAAAGGTGTTTTTGTTTTAGTAAGATCAGATGGAGTTCTCTCGCAGGGTTTTTCCTGATCCAATCCAGCCCATATTGAAAATGTTTTTTTTGGCTGTCGATCTCATTGAGTCCTTTTAGTTCCTCCTCTTGCTGTGGTGTATAGCGTAAAGGTCCCTCGGGAATAAATCCGCCTTCAGAGTGGGGATGGTGGGCCATAAAAAAAATAAACCCACCGTTAGAGGAGACAAGTAAGAATTTTTTATGAAGGTTGTGGTTTCTAATGGTCCATGGAAGAACCGTCATGCAAAACGTAAACAGCACGATCAGGAATGCTCGCAACACTCGCTTGAGATCCTTCCGGTTCTCAAGAAAAAACCATATGCCTACCCATGCCCAGAATAATATATTCGCAGGCCTTGTGAGGGTGGCGTGCCAAAGGATCACTGAGGCCAGGAAGAAAAGGATGTTAGTCTTTTGAGGGCTTGCTTGATCGGCCGAATAAAATAGATAAATTGAAAGGATGATAAGAAGCGAACTGAATAGCTCTGTATAGAGGGCTTGAATAATTACAATGCTGTAATAATCAACTGCGTACAAAAATGCCGCTAGCAGCGCAATTTTTTCGCCGTGGGGCATGTCGCGGGTCAATTTTTTGGTCAAAAGAAACAAGATGAGGCAAATAGCTGTCCCAAGTAAACATTGCATGATTCTTGCCACAAAGATGCTGTGACCAAAAAGCGCGTAGATGGCATATAGAAAAAAAGGATAACCGGGCGGCCTCCATGAGCTAGGGGTGTTGGGGTAGTATCCGAATCCTTCTTTGTTCAGAAGATTTGTGGCTATCTGATCATAGCGGACCCCGTCGTACCCGATATCGGCATGCAATGGTTCAATAAATATGACCCAGGAAATCCTAATGGCGAAGGCGAACCATAAAATAAAAAACAACGCTATTAGGGTCATTCCATTTTTGCTAAACTTAAAATGATCCCTGTCCAAGATGCGGTATTTTTTCAGGTTTGCAGTCGCCATATTTTTTATTTTAACGGGTGGCCCGAATCCTTTTTATGAAATTAGCGATTTTTGATTTTGATGGAACAATCACGGCCAAAGATAGCTTTATTGAGTTTATTCTTTATGCGCAAGGCATCGCAAAGACGGCCTTCGGATTTTTTATTTTGTCCCCGGTATTATTGCTATATCATATCAGGCTGATTCCTAATTTTAAAGCAAAGCAGATAGTTTTTAATTATTTCTTCGGAGGGTGGGAAGAAAAGAGATTTAAGTCGATATCGGAATCCTTTGCGCAGGATAGATTGCCGGGATTGATCAGGAAAAGTGCTTTTGAGAAGATCAAATGGCACAAGGAGAATGGCCATGAACTTGTTGTCGTCTCAGCCTCGTTAAACTGCTATCTTGACCCCTGGTGTGAGAGTTATCAGCTCGTTCTTATTGCTACGGGAGTTGAATACAAAAACAATAAGGTGACCGGCAGATTTTCAACGAAAAATTGTTATGGCAAGGAAAAGGTCAGCCGATTATTGGAATTTTACAATTTAGAGAAGTTCGAATATATTTATGCTTACGGGGACAGCGAGGGGGATGAGGAGATCCTCAGGCTTGCCAACAATGCCAGTAAGGGGGAATTCCGGTAACACAAAAATATATCTCCAGGAATGGTCCCGCCGAGAATTACCTCGTTTTATTTAAGCAGGGACGGTTTATAATTCAAAAGACAGATCAGCCAGGTGGCGAGTGGGAAGAAGTGTAAGAATAGTCGAGGCAACACATCAGCAGCAGCCGGTCCCGCCAGCCAAGCATATTCACTCGTTAAAAGCGCCGCCAAGAAGTAGAGCCCAAAGAACATGAAAAGCGATAGGGATAGAAGCCTCGTTTCCGGAGATTTTTCCTTGCCCCATGAGCTAATATAACTTAATAAAAGTAGAAACCAAATAATATTCCAGTCGGAGTTGGGAAATGTGTAGATCAGAAAAGTTTTGGCGATGATGAGGGGGCGATGAAAAACATCTATATTGAAGGCGATAAAATGCTTTCCCAATGGGGCCTGAAAGATGGCCTTCACAATATAAAAACCAGCGGTGAGAACGAAGCTTGGGCCGGAAAATAAAAAAAAGCTTTTTACTTTTTGGTTTAAGGATAAATCCTTTTGATCCATAAGAATTTTTACAAGCAGGGCAATGTGAATGAGCCAGTAGGCTGTGCCTTCGAATTTTACAAAAGTCGCAAATCCGCTGAATAAGCCAGCTAGGATCAATAATCGATAACCAGGCTCCCTCTGCCATAAAATCAAAAGGATCAGCGCAGTGCAATTGTAGTAAAGAAGCGGGAAGTCCGCGTAGCAAATGCCGGCCATGTTAAATAAAAATGAAGATGAGATGAGGAGGATAACACCCGTCAATGACCAAAGATCATCAGTCAATGTCCGTAAGAAATAGTGCTGTATAACGAGATAAGAAAGAAAAGTGAAGGGCAGAAATGATTGAAGAAGGTGGTCCTGCCAGGAACCGATATTAAAGGCGAAGTAGGCTAAGGTAAACGGAAGGTGCAGGGGGTAAGAAAAATGAGGCGCATTTATTATATCTTTTAAAGAGGGATGGAAGAAAAATACTTTAGCTTTTAGAGCGATCCAGGAAAATGTATCGAAGCCGGTAAAGGGGATCGCCCAAACTTTCCAAAAAATAAGCAAGGCGTAGTAGATTATTATAATGGTAAGCAGAAACTTAAAAATCGTTAACGCGGGCTTTGACCTACAAAGAGTTTTTAAGGTTTGTTCGTCCATTGGAGCGGTCTTCAGGTTTTGCGGCTGTGTTCTTCGTGTTTGATATGCATTAAAGAACGAAACACAAATCGTGAGGCCAAGCAGGGGAAGATCGAGGGTTTCTTTGCTGTATGGAATTTTCAGTATCCCGAGGAGGAGCATATATTGAGTTAGCACGCCGAACCCCAGCCCATAGGATAAGGCGACTTTGGGCCAAAATGGAAAGGTCCTGTCGGGGAACAAAAGGGACAGGAAGGCGAAACCCATCAGCCAAGGAATGGATAGGCTCAATATAATATTAAGGGCGTTTTCCAGGATCATTCATGTTCTTTCTTACCGCAAGGGCGCAGAATTCGTTGAATTGTCCGACAATTCGAAAATCCTCCGGCACGGCCAGCAAGGGGTTTTTCTTGTAAAAAATGACCAGATAATCTATGGGGCTGGTTTGGTCTATGCGGATATCCAATTCAGGGTATAAGTAATACGCAAGGATGCGATGATGATACATGGGGGAGGATGCCGATATGTCTAAATCTGTCAAGAAAAGGGCCCTGTGCTCTCCCTGCGTCAATCCTTTGCAAAAGTTTGCGAATAAGAAGGTGTCCTCATAAAGAAAGACCTTTTTCTCGTAAGGGTCCTTATGTGCTAAAATTTCGTAAGCTTTTATAAATTTTCGGTTTGAATACATGGCCCGTATCGGCAAGTACATAAAAAATGTAATAAATGCTATCATGAGTATGGCCCGGTTGAGCGGCATTTTAATTGGTGGGAAATCGCTTTTAATTAGGATGAATTTAAGCACGATAACGCATAGAAGCGAGTTGAGTATACCCTGTCCTAAAAAGAAATAATCTTGAGCCTTATAATTTGTAAATAAAGTGCGCGGATCAAAGGGCATCATGATGGCAAGAAGACTGAAGCACACCAGGGTGATAGAGGTAAGAAAAAGGATGTTAGAAATATTGTAGTTTTCGTCTTTCATGGGGGGCGGATGTATGAACATTTTACCTGAATTTTAGTCAGGGTCAATTGCCCACTTATTAAATAGAGTTTTAGAAGTATTGACAGATCTTTTGAGGGATCCCGTATTTAAAGAAGGTAATCTTCAGTTTTTTATGCCTAAAGTCATCCAGCAGGCCGAAAATTTTAAGCCCGTCAACTCCTCCCAGGGGAAATCTTTTGATTTCCCTGAGATCCGCGTTGTTGAAGCCTCCGCCGGAAGCGGGAAGACGTATGCCCTCGCGAAACGCTATGTTCAGCTTCTCTTGAATTTCTCTTCCGAATCACAAGAAGTCTCCATGAAGGAGATCCTCGCCATTACCTTTACCAACAAGGCCTCTCTTGAAATGAAGCTCAGAATTTTGGAATTCCTAAAGAAGATCGCCTTGGGGACTTTAAGCGAAACAGAACTGCAGAATATGCTAGGGCCTTTAGGGATGAGCCGGCAGGCCGCCAGCCAAAAGGCCTTTCGGCTGATGGATTTTCTGATCCAAAACTATAATTTCTTTCAGGTCCAGACGATCGACAAATTTATCAATACCTTATTGACCGGATGCGCCTTTAAATTAGGCTTCACGGCCAATTTTCAGATCAAGACCAATTCTATCGACTATCTTCAGGAAAGCTTAGACCAGCTGATCGATTCCGCCGCCCAAAACATCAAGCTTAAAGATATCTTCGAAGAATTCCTTCACCATTATTTATATCTGGAGAACCGTTCCAACTGGTTTGCCAAGGATGACATGCTGGATATTTTAAAGACGCTTTTCGCGCAATATAACTGCTATGGTTTTTCTTTTAAGGCCAGTGACGTAAAGCCGTCGGATATCATCAAGAGAAAGCGGCTGATCCTGGACAAGATGAAAAAGTTGCGAGACATATTGCCGGAGACGACAGACAAACGTTTTGTGAAGAGCCTGGAGAAATTTTTAAGTGAGCATAAGAACAGTTTTGATATCGGGGAAGTTTCAACATACTTTCTGCGGGAAGCCCCGCCGGTCAAAGAAAATGAAAAGGGCTTATCTCACATAGAAAAACTATGGGAGCAGATCCGGCGGGAATTAAAAGGGGTGTGTGAAGATGAGGCGTTCTCGATGTTTAACCCGTATATTCAGGCGTTCAGAGAAATGCTCATCGTCCTGCATGCTCTGGCGGTGAAAGAGGATGTCATTTTTCTGGAAGAGCTCAATAAAAGAGCGCGAAAACTTTTCGAAGGCGGGTTCGTGACGGTCCAGGAGCTTTATTACCGCCTCGCGACACGGATACGCCATTACCTGGTGGATGAATTTCAAGACACCAGCCGCCTGCAATGGGAAAATTTAAAAGAATTGGTGGAAGAGGCGGTCTCTTCCGGCGGATCGTTGTTTTACGTCGGGGACCAGAAGCAGGCGATCTACGGCTTTAGAGGCGGCGAGACCGGGCTTTTTGAGGAGGTCAAAGAAAAGTTTAAGACCTCTCCCGTAAGGATCGAGAGCCTGGCCAATAATTGGCGCAGTCAAAAAGCCGTTGTCGAGTTTAATAACCGTATTTTTTCTTCCGGGAACTTGACGAAATTCCTCATCCAAAAGAGCATTCAGGAAGATGAAGCCAAGAAGAAAGACGCCGTCAGTTTTACGGACGAAGATACCGCGCGATTGGAAAATATCTTTAAGGGCGCGCAGCAAACCTATGAACCCGCCAATGACAAAGGACATGTCCACTTCGAATATGTTGATACGGATAAAAAAGAAGACCGCGATTGTCTGGTCCGGGAAAAGTTACTGAGCCTACTGAAGAATTTAAAGGAGCGGTTTGATCATGATGATATCGCGATCTTGACGCGGGGCAACCAGGAGATCGAGACATTGACCGGCTGGCTGTTGCAGGAAGGGATCCAGGTCGAATCGGAACGGACGCTTAATATAAAGGCAAACTTGTTGGTCATTGAGGTCATTTCTCTTTTAAAATTTTTGAACTCACCGATCGATAATGTGAGCTTTGCTTTATTTCTCCTGGGAGACATCTTTCATAAGGCGGTGGGGATCGGCCGGCAGGAATTGCATGATTTTATTTTCGGTCTGCGCAGCCGGCTTTTATCGGAGAAGGACGTGTATGTTTACGCGGAATTCCGCCGGCGGTACCCGAAGGTTTGGGAAGGATTTTTAGAAGGATTTTTTAAGAACGTCGGATTGTATCCTTTGTATGAGCTGGTGGTGAGCATTTACCACCGTTTTCAATGCCTGGATAATTTTCCGGAAAACCAGGGATTTTTTATGCATTTTCTGGAACTCTTGAAGTCCAAGGAAGAAGAATGCAGCGATCTGGCCGCCTTTCTCGATTATTTTGAGAAAAGGGAAGGTGAAGAATTTTATGTGCCGGGCGCGGATACCGAAGCGGTGAAGATCTTGACCATCCATAAGGCCAAGGGGCTGGAATTTCCGGTCGTGATCTTGCCGTTCTTGGGCATGGATGTCCAGCCCGGCAACTCATCGGAGAACAAACAGTCGTATATCTTTGAGCCCGCGAGCGGCCAGGATGTGCATCTGCTGCGGGTCAAAAAAGAATATTCGCTCTTTTCGCAGGACCTTTTTCAGATCTATAAGCGGGAATACAAGAAGGCCTTTATCTCGGAATTGAACAATGTTTATGTCGCCCTAACGCGGGCCAAATTCGAGATGTACGGGTTTATCCCTAAAAAGGTGGGGGGCAGTTTTAATCTGGCGCAGCTTTTGATCCCGCAGGATCTTTGCCGGATAGGGGAGCCCGCGGTTTACCCAAAGGCGAAAGCAAAACGGCAGGCCTTCCAAAAACTTCCTTTAAGCGATTATCACGATTGGCTCAACTATTTAAAAGAAGAATTTATCGACCAGGATGAGCTTAAATACGGGAAGGAAAAATTGACCGGAGAGGTCATGCATTACGCGCTGTCTCTTGTGAAAAATCTGGATAAAGACGATAAAAAGAAGGTCTTTAAGGATATGGAAAAGAATATTACGGCGGAATTCCCGTATCTGGAAGGCCCGGATGAATATGTTCAAAAGGCCAAACAGCTGATCGATGCCAAGGAGCTGAAGGAATTTTTTTATCTTAAGGACGCGGATGTCTTGACAGAGTGTGACGTGGTCAGCTCTTACGGCCACGGCAAAAGGATCGATCGTTTGATCATTAAAGAAAAGGATATTTGGATCGTGGATTATAAATCCTCGCAGGATGCGTTGGGCCGGCAGGAAGAACAGGTCAGGGAATATATTTCGATCATAAAAGAACTGTACCCCAAGAAAAAAGTGAGCGGGTTTTTGATCTATTTGGATAAACTCACGGCACAGGCGGTCAAATGAGCGGGATCGTTACCTACCCTTTTACCGAAAGCTTTATCGATAATCTCATCGATCATATCGATGAGCATTATATTAAGGAAGGCAAAGATCTAAGCCGTTTGGCCATTGTCTTCGGCGGGAAAAGGCCGTCTCTGTTCGTGAAAAGGGAATTGGCCACGCGCCTGAAAAAAGGATATTATTCGCCGCGGTTCTTTACGATCGATGAATTTATCGCCTACACGGCGCGGAAAGAAGAAAATTTCAATTCCGTTCTGGACCTGGATAACTGTTATCTCTTATATCAGCTGATCAAGAAATACACGCCGCAGATCTTAAAGGGACGGGAGACCTTCGCGCAGTTCCTGCCCTGGACGCGGGAGATCCTGCATTTCATCGAACAGCTGGACTTAGAAAGGGTCGAGGACCAGAAATTAAAAGGCATCAAGGAAAGCGCGCAGATCGGGTTTACCGTGCCCGAGGACATCAACCGCTTGCTGCAGGCGATCATCATCCTGCGCAAAAATTATCACAAAGAATTAACGCAGCAGAAAATATACACCCGGGGTTTTCAATATTTAAGGGCGTCGGATATCGTCGGCAAGGCTGATTTCGCGGAATTTGACCAGGTTTTATTCTGTAACTTTTTTTACTTTAACCGCTGTGAGGAGGAGATCATAAAAGATCTGCATAGGCGCGATAAAGCGACGCTTATTTTTCAGGGGGATGAACGCAAATGGCCGGTCTTAAAACGCATAGCCAAAACTTTGAAAACAGAAATTGTGGAAGGCCCGGCGGTTAAGACGCCTTCTTTTGCTTTGAAACTGTACGCCGGGTTCAACGGCCACGCGCAAGTCGCCTGGGTGCGGGAGATCTTAAAGAAAATAAAGAATTTGAAGAACACCGTCATTGTCCTTCCGAACCCGGATGCGCTTGTGCCGCTTTTGTCAGAGATAACCAACCTGGACCAGGATTTTAATATCTCCATGGGCTATCCGCTCAAGCGCAGCAGTTTGTACGCGCTTTTGGAATTTATCTTTAAGGCCCAGGAATCAAAAAAAGAAAAGCGTTATTACAGCCGGGACTATTTAAAGGTGTTAAGTCACCCCTTTATTAAGAATTTAAAGATCACTGACAACTCCACGGTATCCCGCATTTTGATCCATAAGATCGAGGAGATCTTAACCGGCAAAGAGGCCACGGACCTTTCCGGAAGTTTATTTTTTAACCTAAAAGATATGGAATCCTTGGATGATCTATATGTGTTAACGCAGGAGACGCTCAGCCGTCTGGATATTCATATTGACCGTTCCGCGTTGGAAGAGATCTTAAAGACCCTGCATCAGATCTTATTCTTAAAGTGGGAGAAGGTCGGGAATTTTAAACAGTTCGCCGGCGCGCTGGAAGAATTTTTGAATGTATTGGTTGAAAAAAGTTTCCTGCATCATTATCCGCTCAATATCAATATCGCCGCGCGGATCTCCGACATCAAAGAAGAATTCTTAAAGGCGCAATTCAACAAGGAAGAATTCCCACAGGAAGATATCTTCCGGATCTTTGATAGCAAATTGTCCAGGGAGATGGTGGCCTTTAAAGGTTCGCCTTTAAAGGGCCTGCAGATCTTGGGGCTTTTTGAGACCCGGTCTTTGAACTTTGAGGAGGTGATCGTCCTGGATGTCAACGAGGGCGTGCTGCCGTACGTGGTCGTGCACGAACCGCTGATCCCGCGCGAGGTCATGATCAGTTTGGATCTTGACCGGTTGGAGTTGGAGGAAGAGATCCAGCGTTATCAATTCATGCGGCTTATCTCATCAGCAAAGAATGTCCATCTCGTTTATCAGGAAAGCAAGGATAAGGAACGCAGTCGTTTTGTGGAGGAATTGGTTTGGCAGGAGGAAAAACAAAAAAAGGCCGTGGACGCGGTCCCGGTTTCGCGGGCGAGTTTTGAAGTGAAGGTGAATGCGCAGAGAAAGATCATCCCCAAGACCAAGGAGATGGTCGAAACACTCAAGAAGCACACCTTTTCCGCGTCGAGCATCAACATGTATCTGCGCAATCCGGTCGAATTTTATTACAATTACGTTTTGGGATTGCGCGAGCAGGAAGATCTGCTGGATGAACCAGAAGCTCGGCACGTGGGGACATTTGTGCACGAACTTCTGCACGAAAGTTTTAAGCCGTTCATTAATAAGACGCCAAAGATAGACGAGGTTTTCCGCAAGCGGTTCAACGCTGCCTTTGAGAATAAATTTGAACAGACCCTGGCCAAACAGATGCATTCGGACAGTTTTCTTCTATATTCGGTCCTGAAAGAACGCCTGGCGCGTTTTTTGAATAACGAACAGTTTGAGCGGAAGGTGAAGAAGGTCCTCTTCTTGGAGACACGCTTTCAGGATCATTTATCCCTTTCCTGCGGGGACATCAAATTCAGCTACATCATCGACCGGATCGACCAATTGGAAGACGATACCGTCACGATCATTGACTATAAAACCGGCGGTATCGATCAAATGCCTAAAGCTATCGACCGGATCTCCAATGTAAAGCTTTCCCGCGAGTCCATCCGGGATACGGTCGTGTCCTTCCAATTGCCGCTGTATTTTCATTACCTGAACCGGGAGTTCAAAGGCCGGCCCGTTGATGCCTGCCTGTATAATCTGCGCACCATAAAGCTGCATTCTTTTCTGAATAAGAGGGCCAGTTCTTCGAAAGAGGACACAGATCAGGCCTTTTTAAGGGCGTTGGATTTTGTGGTGGGGGAGATATTGGACCCTGCGATTCCTTTTATCGAAGATGCAGAACTCTAAGACCTCCGTTGACTGTTCCTGTCTTTTGTGCTATTTTACCCCGCATAGTTTTTAAGACATTATTATGACAACACATTCTACAGAAAGAACTTCCATGACTAGCGACCGTGTAAAGCAAATTCAGGGTAGAATCTCATCTATTTGCAAGAAGTTAAGAAGAAGTCCCAAGGACATTACCGTCATCGGGGTAACGAAATTTGCCTCTATCGAGAAGATCAAAGAGGCGATCGAAGCGGGTATCACCCATATTGCCGAGAATAAGGTCCAGGAGGCGCAGAAGAAATTCCCGGAATTGAAAGCCGTTTATCCCGGATTGATCTGCCACATGATCGGGCATTTGCAGACCAATAAAGTCAAAGATGTACTTGAAGTGTGTGACATTATCCAATCGGTGGACAGCCTGAAATTAGCCAAAGAGATCGAAAAGCAGGCGCAGAAATTACAGCGTGAGATCGATACCCTGGTCCAGGTCAAGACCTCCGGCGAAGAACAGAAATTCGGGGCTGACCCCAAAGAAGCGCTTAAGTTTATTGGTCAAGTTTCCAACCTTAGGGGGATCCGCGTGGTCGGACTTATGACCATGGCGCCTTTTACCGAGGACAAAGATGTGGTCCGGGGCTGTTTCCGGCAGCTACGCGAAATCTATGAAAAGGCCGAAGTGCAATTTGAAGATTCTCCTAATGTTGTTATGAAATATCTTTCTATGGGCATGACGGATGATTACGATATCGCGATCGAAGAAGGGTCCAATATGGTGAGGATCGGACGGGCGATCTTTCAATAAGGAAATTATGAAAAAAATAGCAATTATCGGCGGCGGAAACATGGGCGCGGCGATCTTTAGCCGTGTGCGGGGGGAATTCTCTGTCTGTGTGTGCGAAGCAAGCGCAGAGCGCCAGTCCTTCTTAAAGCGCAATTTTAAGATCAAAACAGAAGATATAAAATCAGCCGTTAAGAAGAGTGATGTTATTATTCTTGCGGTGAAACCGCAGGATTTTGATCCGGTTTTAAATGAGATCCGCCCGTTTATCAGTTCAAAAAAATTAGTCATTTCGATCGCCGCCGGCGTCACATCCATATATATTGAAGAACAATTAGGAGAAGGGGCTCGGGTTATCCGGACCATGCCTAATATGCCTGCCCAGATCAGTGAAGGGATAACCGCTATTGCCGGCGGAAAATTAGCCAAGCCGGCGGATATTAAATTAGCCCAAACAATTTTTAATTGTGTCGGAAAAACGATCACGGTCGAGGAAAATTTGATCGACGCGATCACGGCTGTTTCAGGCAGCGGGCCGGCGTATGTTTTTCTTTTTGTAGAGTGCTTAATGAAAGCTGCTCAAGCGCTTGGTTTAAATGAGGCGCAGAGCAGGGAATTAGTTTATTCAACCCTTGCCGGCAGCGCGCATCTTTTGGAAAGATCCAGAGACGATGCCGCAACGCTGCGTTCCAAAGTCACATCCAAAGGCGGAACGACCCAGGCCGCGATGGATGTCTTCACGCAATATAATATAGAGAAGATATTCCAGGAAGCTTTGAGCGCGGCTCAAAAAAGAGCAAAAGAATTATCCAAATAAGCGAGAGAACATGACAAAAGTCGGCATCATAGGCGGTAGCGGTCTTTATGAGATCGAAGGTTTCTCTGGAGAAAAAGAAGTCTCGGTCACCACACCTTTCGGGAAAACGTCCGATAAATTGATCACCGGAAAATTAGACGGGGTCAGCGTGGTCTTTTTGCCGCGACACGGCAAGGGGCATCGGATCAATCCGACGGAAGTCAATTACCGCGCTAATATTTATGCCATGAAAGAATTAGGTGTTGATGCGGTCATTTCTGTGACGGCCTGCGGAAGTTTGAAGGAAGCGATCAAGCCTTTGGATTTCGTTGTTCCGGATCAGTTTGTGGACCGCACGAATAAAAATCGCGCCTCGACTTTTTTTGAAGGGGGTATCGTCGCGCATGTGGCGTTCGCTGAACCGTTCTCTGGAGAGATCCGTAAGATCTTGATCGACAGCGCCAAAGGTTTGAAACTGACCGTGCATGAAAAAGGGACCTACCTTAATATGGAAGGCCCGCAGTTCTCCACAAAAGCGGAATCCAATCTTTACCGCAGCTGGGGCATGGATATCATCGGCATGACCAATTTAACCGAGGCAAAATTGGCCCGCGAGGCGGAAATTTCCTACGCGTCTTTGGCCGCGGTCACGGATTATGATTGCTGGCACCCGGAGCATGATTCGGTCACCATCGAAATGATCATTCAGTATTTGACCAAGAACGCGGAGAACGCGAAAAGGATTTTAAAGGCCGCTGTCCCGAAGATCGGAAAATTAAAGGCCTTTAGCGCCCAGGACGCTTTAAAGTTCGCCATTGTGACTAACCCTAAGCTCATCCCAGCCAAAAAGAAAAAAGATTTAGCGATACTGATCGGGAAATATATCAAGTAGTCATGGATTACCAAAAAACCCTCAATTTGCCGCAGACGGATTTTCCGATGAAGGCCAACCTCGTTCAGCGCGAGCCCGCGCTTTTGGAAAAGTGGTACAAGGACGGCCTTTATTTTCAGATCCGCAATAAATCCAAGGGCAAGAAAACTTTTATCCTGCACGACGGGCCGCCCTACGCCAACGGCAATATCCATATCGGCCACGCCTTAAATAAGATCCTCAAAGACATGATCGTCAAATTCCGCAACATGGAAGGATACGACAGCATTTATGTCCCCGGCTGGGATTGTCACGGGCTTCCCATCGAGCATCAGCTTTTTAAGGAGTTAAAAAAGAAAAAAAGTGAAGTCGATACGGTCGAGTTCCGTAAAAAGGCGCATGAGTTTGCCATGAAATACGTCAACATTCAGCGCGAGGAATTCAAACGTTTAGGCGTGTTAGGCGATTGGGAGCATCCGTATTTAACTTTGACCCCGGAATACGAGTATTGGATATTGAAATCTTTTGCCCAGCTGGTTAAAAAAGGATACATCTATCACGGTTTAAAACCGGTCAATTGGTGTTTTGATTGCGAGACCGCCTTGGCGGAAGCGGAAGTCGAATATGAAGACCATACGTCACCGTCGGCGTATGTCAAATTTAAGGTCAATAATCCGCAGGCGTTAAAAGAGATCCCTAAAGGAAAAGATGTTTATCTTCTCATCTGGACGACCACGCCCTGGACGCTTCTGGCGAACGTGGCGGTGGCGGTCCATCCGGCGTATCTGTATGAATTGGTTGAGGTCAACAACGAGATCCTGATCATCGAAAAGACGCTGGTTGAGCGCGTGATGGAAAAAACCGGGATCAAAAAATATTCCTTACTGAAAGAAATCTCCGGAGAGAAATTAAAAAATCTCCTTTATCAGCACCCTTTTGGTATCAAAGAAAATTGCCGTGTCATTACCGTGGATTATGTCACGAGAGATGACGGGACCGGGTTGGTGCACACCGCGCCGGGCCATGGGCAGGAAGATTTTGAGGCGGGCCAGCTGCATAACTTAGAAATTTTGATGCCGGTCAATGACCGGGGCGTTTTTACCGAGCAGGGCGGGCCTTTTAAAGGCCAGCATGTTTTTAAAGCCAATCCGGAGATCATCAATGATCTTAAAAATAGAGGATTTTTATTTTTATCCGAAGACATCCCGCATTCCTATCCGCATTGCTGGCGCTGTAAAAAGCCGATCATCTTTCGCGCAACACAGCAATGGTTTTTAAAGATCGATCATGATAACCTGCGCGGAAAATTAAAAGAGGCGATCAAGCATCGGGTGAAATGGATCCCTGAAACAGGGGAAGAGCGGATCCTCGGCATGGTGACTACGCGGCCGGATTGGTGCCTGTCCCGGCAACGGCATTGGGGTGTTCCCATCCCCGCGTTGTTATGTTTGGGCTGCGGCAAAAAACATAAATTATTCGTCGAGGTCATCGAGCATTTGGCGGATATCGTTAAGAAAAGCGGAAGCGATGCCTGGTTTGAAAAAGATATCAAGGACCTTTTGCCTAAAAATTTTAAATGCCCTGACTGTAAAAAAAGCCAATTCGAAAAAACTTACGATATTTTGGATGTTTGGTTTGATTCCGGAGTCAGCCACCAAGCGGTTGTCAAAGCCATGCTGAAAAAAGAACTTCCCATTGAGCTTTACCTGGAAGGTTCGGACCAACACCGCGGCTGGTTTCAGTCTTCGCTTATCCCGGCCGTTGCCATGGAAGGAAAGCCTCCGTACGCGGCGGTCTTAACGCATGGATTTGTGGTGGATGGCGAGGGCCGAAAGATGTCGAAATCGTTAGGCAACGTCATTGCCCCGCAAGAGATCATGAAAAATAACGGCGCGGATATTTTAAGGCTATGGGTCGCTTCCAGCAGTTATCATGATGATATCCGCCTTTCAAAAGAGATCCTTGACCGGATGGTGGACAGCTACCGCAAGATCCGCAACACCTTCCGATATCTTTTAAGCAATCTTTATGACTTTAATCCGCAAAAAGATGAGGTCAGCTATGATGATATCCTGGATATCGATAAGTGGGCGCTCTATAAACTTAACACGCTGATCCGCGACGTACGGCAGTCGTATGATCTGTATGATTTTGCGAAGGTGACAAAATTGATTTTTGCCTTTTGTAACGAGGATCTGTCCAGTTTTTATCTTGACATCCTAAAAGATCGATTGTATACTTCCCCATCCAAATCAGCGGAAAGGCGTTCCGCGCAGACCGTTCTTTATTATATCTTGACGCATCTGGTGGGTCTTTTGGCACCGGTGCTGAGTTTTACCACAGAAGAAGTTTTCAATTACATGCCCAAGAACGTTCATTCATCCCTGGAATCCAGCGTTCATCTTTTAGTTTGGGAAAAAGCTTCGGCCCATTGGGACAATGAACATATCGCTGAAAAATTCAAGCTATTGATCGATCTAAGGCCATTTGTGCTTAAGGCATTAGAGGAAAAAAGACGGAACGGCAGCATCGGCAGTTCTCTCGAAGCCAAGGTGATCTTTAAAACAGCTTCACAACGCGATCATGATTATTTAAATTCCTTGGCCGGTCTTTTACCATCGATATTTATCGTTTCTCAGGTTGAAATAAAAAAGGTCGCCAGTGTCGAAGAAGGTTTAGGCGAGGTATTTGCCAAGACCGCGGTTGCGGTGGAAAAGGCCGACGGCGAAAAATGTATCCGCTGCTGGGCCTATCGGACCGATATCGGGGTCGATAAAGAACACGCGCAGTTATGCGGGCGGTGTCTTAAGGCGATCAAGGAAGAATCGGGTTTAAAATAAACAATAGTTTTACTTGCGCAGTTTTTTTCCGTGTTTAGAATTAATTAAAGCAATAAGGAGAGATGGTCAATGCCAACAACCAAGAAATTAGATAGAAAAATATTGGATGCTTATAAAAAGACCCTTATGCACATGAAAGAAAAACTTGTGCATGATATCAAGAATATGGCTCATGAATCCGCTGATTCCGAAGCGAATTCTAAAGATGTTTCCGGTCACGCGCTGCATATGGCGGATGTCGCAACCGATATGTATGACCGCGAATTTAATCTCGGCCTTGCCTCTAATGACCGGGAAGTCCTCAATAAGATCGAATCAGCCTTAAAACGGATTTCAGATCAATCTTTTGGTCTTTGCATTGAATGTAGCAAGCTTATCGCTACCGCGAGACTTAAAGCGATCCCCTACGTTGAGACCTGCTTGAAGTGCCAAGAAAAGCTTGAAGGATCAGCAGGACGCCGATAATCTTTTTAAAGCTTTTCTCTTCAAGGTATAGATATAACCTGATGAGAAATCCCGATCGTTCACAAATCGATATTTTCCTCTCCTTGATCACGGTTGTTGTCATTATCTTCCTTGACCGTTTGAGCAAAATCTTCTTTTCTAAGTTGCTTTCCGCAGGCGAATCCTTGCCGATCATTAAAAATGTTTTTCATATGACCCTGGTCCATAATACGGGAATAGCCTTTGGGCTTTTTAAAGATCAGGGTATTGTTTTTATCATTATCCCGGTTATCGCGGTCATTCTTTTGATCTTTAATATTTTTTATTATAAGAACAACAAAGAACTGAGCCGCACCTATATCTTAGGGTTTTCTCTTATATTGGGAGGGGCCATTGGCAATTTAGTGGACCGCATCAACTACGGTTATGTGATCGATTTTATCGATTTTCGTTTTTGGCCTGTCTTCAATATCGCCGATAGCGCCATAACTATCGGCGCCATCATTATAGGGATCAAATGTATCCTATTATCTGCCAAGTAGGCGATTTCGCCATCTATTCGTACGGGGTCATGATGGCCCTGGCCGTTATCCTCTGCAGTATCCTTTTGTCCCGCGATGCAACTAAGATCGGAATAAAAAGCGAAGTGATCTTTGATTTTGTGTTCTGGCTCGTTTTGGGAGGGATCGTCGGGGCCAGGCTTTTTTTTATCATTCTTAATTTGGAATATTTTTCCGTTCAGCCTTTAGAGGTTTTGAATGTCCGCAGCGGCGGCTTGGCCTGGCAGGGCGGGCTTGTTTTTGGGACCATCGCGGGGCTGGCATTTATAAGGGCAAAGAAGCTTCCGCTATTTATCACTCTGGATCTGGCCGCACCATACATTGCCTTAGGGCAGGCGATCGGGCGTTTGGGCTGTTTTTTAAACGGATGCTGTCATGGTAAAGAATCCGACTGGGGATTATTTTTTCCCATACACAATGCCGCCCTTATCCCGACCCAGCTTTTTTCTGCTGCCGGGTTATTCGTTATTTTCTTGGTCCTTAAAAAGTACCAAACGCTGACGCACAAAGAAGGTCAGGTTTTTTTTCT
>MHFY01000022.1:41304-43419 GCA_001805375.1 Omnitrophica WOR_2 bacterium GWA2_47_8
TGTTGGCTTCTTTAAAGCGGTTCATCATCCAGTTTTTCAGCGATGACCAAACCATTGTTGTCCTTGGGCTGACGATCTTTCAAGTCATTTGTGTCGTTGTTTTTTTTATCGGCCTTTTTTTATTTTTACGGAAAAGAAAGTAAGAGATGTCGGTGTGAATCATGACTGATCAGATCCTGCAAGTGGGAGAAGAGCATCACAATGTGCGGTTGGATGTTTATTTGACCAAGGTCCTGGCCAATGTGCCGTCACGCACCTATATCAAGCGCCTGATCGACGCTGGAGAGGTTCGGGTCAACAGTAAAACGGCAAAGGCCAATCATAAAGTCCAGACCGGCGACAGCGTGGATATCCATGTCGCGGAAGATTTTCAGCTGTCCGATCTAAAAGCTGAAAATATCCCGCTGGATATTTTTTATGAGGATGAGAATCTTGTGATCATCAATAAGCCCTCCGGGATGCTGGTGCATCCGATCAATCAATACCAGACCGGCGGGACGCTGGTCAACGCCCTGCTGTATCATTGCCAGCAATTATCAAAAGTGAATTCTGATATCCGTCCGGGGATCGTTCATCGTTTGGATCGAGAAACATCGGGCCTTCTGGCCGCTGCCAAAGATACCCAAACCCATGTCCGTTTATCCCGGCAATTCGAGAAGCATAAGGTTTTCAAACAGTATGCGGCCCTGGTGGAAGGGCATATCGCGTTTGAAGAGGGTTTGATCGATGCCTCGATCGGCACGCATCCGCGTTTTCATGACCGTAAAAGGATTTCCTATGATGAAAAAGCCAAGGAGGCCGTCACGTTATACCGCGTGCGAAAGAGATTTAAAAATTCGACCCTGGTCGATCTTTTTCCGCAGACCGGACGGACCCACCAGCTGCGGGTCCATTTGGCCCATTTGGGGCATCCGATCTTAGGTGATGAAAAATACGGCAAGAAGGAGGCCTTTCCGCGGCTTGCTTTGCACGCGCAGAGTTTGGGTTTCGCTCATCCCATCAAAGGTGATTATCTGGAATTTGTCTGCGCCTTGCCCAAAGAATTCTTGATGCCTCCGGAAAATCAATAAAATATTAGAAAATAACTTTACTTGGGTTTGTTTTGGCTTATAATAATTTCTAAATCATGAGAAATTTTAAAATAGGTATGAATAATTCCGGAAAAGTTTTGACCTTCTTTTTGGTCATCATTGCTATTATCCTTGTTTCCGTGTCGGGGATCTCGGTTTTTTTCTTCTTAAAGGAAGTGGAATTGAGAAAAGCGACGGAGGACAATTATGAGCGCATGAAGGACCAGGCTATTAAATTAGAAGTGGAACTGAAAACCGCGCAGAACCGGATGTATGTGCTGGAAGAAAAAGAAAAAGAAGCGGATGAGAAGATCAACGGCCTGATGGATGAGATCGAATTGGAGCAGGGGTTAAGAGATGAATCTAAATCGGAGATCGAAACGCTAAAACAAAGCGTAGAGCAGGAGAAACAGAATTACAGCGCCCTGCAGGCCGAAACGGATAGATTAAGGAACGAGAAGGCCGAATTAGAAAAGCAGGTGGAGATTGAACGCGGGCGCTACCAGGAGTTGGAAGCGCGGCATCAGGAAACCTTGAATAAGCTTGAGCAGTTTGAAAGATCTTCGCCGGCTCCGTCTGAAAATCCTCCGAGCAGTTCCTCCGGCAGCAAAACAATGTCAAAGAATACGGGAGTCACGTTGGCTCCTATTGTTGTGGCCTCCCCGGAATCTCCGGAAGGCGCAGGCCGGATCTTAAGCGTGGATCCCGATAACGATTTCTTCATTTTTAATTTAGGCCAAGAAGACGGCTTGTCCGAAGGTATGACGGTTTCCATCTACAGAGTTAACAAATATCTTGGAGACGGAAAAGTGACCCGTGTCCAGCAAAGTATGTCAGCCGCTGATTTTATCCCGCCGATATCCGCGCGTGTTGTGCAGAAAAATGATCGTGTCATGATCAAGCAATGATCATAAAAGTAGAGCCCACTCAATTTTTAAAGGGTAAAGTTTTCCTTCCCGCGTCAAAGTCCTACAGTATCCGCGTGTTTCTCATTGCTGCCTGCGGAGGGACATCCGAAATTATTGCGCCTTCCAACTGTGATGAT
>MHFY01000022.1:43440-45382 GCA_001805375.1 Omnitrophica WOR_2 bacterium GWA2_47_8
TTATTTTGCCTCTGGCGTCCTTGTTTTCTAAAAAATCCATTGTGATGGGAGAAGGTACCCTTAGCGGTCGTCCGAATGCTCATTTGCTTAACGCGCTGCGGGCCCAGGGCCTGCATATTAGAGGAGAGGGTGAAGAGGAAAGTATCCCTATCCACTACTCAGGCGGACAATTAAACGGCGGCAAGATAACGATCAACGGCAGTTTAAGTTCCCAGTTCATCTCCGCGCTATTGATCTCCTGCCCGCAGTTAAAGAATGATTCTAAAATTTTTATTACCGGAGAGAAGATCGTTTCCACCGATTATCTTGTGATGACCGAGGCTGTTTTAAAAGAAGCCGGCATTAAGCTAAGGAAGCAAGGGCAAAGACGCTATGTCATCAACGGCCGCCAAAAATTTAAAGGCTTAAAAAATTTTAAAGTCCCATCGGACTATGGCTTGGCAGCCTTTCTCATGGCGGGCGCGGCACTTTTGAGGTCCGACGTCACGTTAGAAGGGTTTTTAGACGATAAGTTCCTGCAGGCCGACGGTGCTATTATAGAATTTCTTAAGAAAATGAACGTGCGTTTTAAGAAAACAAAGACTTCGATCAACATCAAGGGGCCTTTTACGCTCAAAGGGGGGAATTTTTCTTTAAAGAATGCGCCGGATCTGGTCCCGATCATGACGGTTTTGGGGCTTTTCGCCAAGGCAGCGGTACGCCTATCTGATATCGCTCACGTGAAGGCCAAAGAATCCGACCGCATGCATGACCTGAAGAATGAACTCCTTAAGATCGGCGCAAAAATCGATACAACGCCAACGGCCATGACCATCCATCCGCACAAAGATTATAAAAGGGATGTTCTGTTAGATCCGCACAATGATCATCGGTTAGCTATGGCGTTCAGTGTCTTAGGGTTACGTTTGGGCTGTAAAATAAAGAATATTGAGTGTGTTTCAAAATCTTATCCGGATTTTTTGCGGGATTTAAAATTTTTGGGCGCACGCGTTAAAAAATGCTAAATAGTCTTTGACACTCGTAAGTCTATCCCTATAATAGATTTATGAAAATAACTCTAGCGGTTGCAATTTTGACAAAAGGGACCTTCAACTAAAAGTTATCTATGCTGCAAAAACTTTTCAAACTCCTTAGAAAAATTTACAACTACATTCTCGGCTTATTTTCCAATGATATGGGCATTGATTTAGGAACAGCCACCACCCTAGTTTACGTCAAGGGGGAAGGGATTGTTCTGTGCGAACCATCTGTTGTCGCCATTGAAAAGGACACCGGTAGGGTTGTGGCGGTTGGAGAAGAAGCCAAAAAGATGTTGGGCCGCACGCCCGGGAACATCGAAGCCATCCGTCCCATGAAAGACGGTGTTATTTCCGATTTTGAGATAACGGAACAGATGCTGAGATATTTTATCAAGAAGGTCCATAAGCGAAAGGCCTTACTTTCACCGGCGATGGTTATTGCGATCCCTTCCGGCATCACAGCGGTTGAAAAACGCGCGGTTAAGGATTCTGCGGAGCGGGCCGGGGCAAGATCGGTTGAATTGATCGAAGAACCAAAAGCTGCTGCGGTCGGAGTTGGTCTTCCGGTCGAGGAAGCGGCCGGCAACATGATCATCGATATCGGCGGCGGTACGACAGAACTGGCCGTTATTTCTTTAGGCGGGCTGGTGTATTCAAAATCGATCCGGGTGGCCGGAGATGAAATGGACATGGCCACTATCGAATATTTGCGAAAAACATATAATTTAATGATCGGCGAAAGAACAGCGGAAGAAATTAAGATCCGCATCGGCTCAGCGTATCCTTTGGAAGAAGAATTAAATATGGATGTGCGCGGCCGGGACCTAATTTCAGGCTTGCCCAAAACCATTAACATCACATCTATTGAAATTCGTGAAGCTTTACAAGGGCCGGTTCAAGCCATTGTGGATGCTTCGAAAGCG
>MHFY01000022.1:45405-46038 GCA_001805375.1 Omnitrophica WOR_2 bacterium GWA2_47_8
CCCTTTAACCGCGGTTGTGTTGGGTACTGGTGCCACGCTAAATATGTCGTCGCGTTTGCGCCGCCGCATGGTCGTATCAACAAAGTTAGATTTTTAGCCTTACCTTAAAATCTTAAACTCAAAAAATTGATGGTGTGTTCAAAAAATATCAAAAGTTACTGTTATACCTCTTAATCCCTGCGGTTATTTTCTTTTTTTTCCTGGCGTTACCCAAAAATTTTCCCTCTGTTAAGCTCTCAGTTGTTGATGCCACTTCCTTTTTATTCAATGTCGTGAATTTCCCCTTCCGGGAGTTAAAGAAAATACTTTTTTATCACCGCACGTATAGCGAATACCGGCGGTATAAAAAAGAGGCGGATGTTTTAAAGGCGCGGTTGGTTGGTTTTGAAGAAGTCTTGCGCGAAAATATACGCCTTAAACAGCTGCTGGAATTTAAACGTACCCTGATCTTTTCTTCTGTCATGGCCAATGTCATCGGGCGGGACCCTACGAATTGGAATGCCTCCATTATCATCGACCGCGGCAAAGACGATGGTTTGGATGAGGGGATGCCGGTGGTGAATGCCTTGGGCGTTGTCGGAAAAGTGGCGGAAGTCAGCGCCACGACCAGCCGGGTCATTCTTTTAAATGATC
>MHFY01000022.1:46053-47094 GCA_001805375.1 Omnitrophica WOR_2 bacterium GWA2_47_8
TTAAGCACGGCTTTCCCCGAAGGATTACTGATCGGCGAGATCATCGCCTTAAAACCCGGGACACGGCCGTCAGAGGTTGAGTATATGATCAAGCCTGCCGTTGTTCTTTCGGAATTAGAAGAGGTTTTAGTCATCCAAAAATAATTGTAATGATACGCCAGGCCCTCATAATCTTTGCTTTAGTTTTTGCGAGCTTTGCCGCTGAATTGATCTTATTCAATGTCTTTGGGCGGTGGTTCATGCCTAATTTACTGGTCATTGTGATCGTGTTCATCAATTTGTATTCCGGCGTACGGCACGCCTTGTTTGCCGCGGTGATCGCGGGGATCCTTAAGGATTCGTACAGCGCCCACATCTTTGGTCTGAATATTTTATCGTTCATCATTTGCGCTTATATGACAACGATCATCCGGCGCTATTATTATGAGGTTGGGTCCGAGAACTCCCGGATCAGGACAGTCTTATTGGTCGTTCTTATCAATGTGTGCGTACAGTATGTTTTTATCATTCGTTTTAATTATATCGACCTTGATCAATTTTTTATTTATGTGCTTTTGCCGCAATTTATCGTGACTTCGTTTGTGGCCTCATTGGTTTTTACAAAATTAAAAGAACTGGCGGTTAAACTCTCTCTTTAGATCATGCGCATTAAAATCCTTCAAATCTTGATCGTCGGTTTATTCATTATCGTGGCCTTTGATCTGGTGTATATCCAGCTGATCCGGGGGCCGTTTTATTATCGGTTAAGCACACAGAATCGTATCCGGGTCGTACCTTTGGAAGGTAAGCGCGGCCAGATCCTGGACCGAAACGGTGTCGTCCTGGCGGATAATCGCGTGTCCTTCGATGTGATGATCATTCCTCAGGAGATGATCAATAAAGATGAACTTTTTATGTTTTTGAGCGAGGTTCTGCAGGCTAAGCCTGAGAAAGTATTACAAACGTTTAACCGCAAGCGCTATGCGCCTTTTGCCCCGGTCACTATTGCCGAGGACATCACCCGTGAGCAGGCGTTTATGCTGGAAGAAAATCGGTTTAAAT
>MHFY01000022.1:47113-49640 GCA_001805375.1 Omnitrophica WOR_2 bacterium GWA2_47_8
GGAAAATTTTCGTCGGCAATACCCTTACAATAATATCGGTTCGCATGTTTTAGGCTATGTGGGAAAGATCAACCGCGCTAAGATCGAAAAATTAAAGGACTATGGTTATTCGATGCAAGGCATGACCGGATATTCCGGGATCGAAGAATATTATGACTCGGACCTCCGGGGGGATGAGGGAGGGCTGCAGGTCGAGGTTAACAGCCGCGGGCAGCAGGTCAGGGTTTTAGGGGTCAAAGAACCGCGACAGGGTCAGGATCTGCAACTCACGATCGATCACCGTATTCAAACGATCGCCAGTCAAGTTTTGCAGGATCAGGCCGGGAGCATCGTGGTCATGGATTTGGACAGTGGAGAAGTTTTAGGAATGGTCAGCTCGCCTTTTTATGATCCTAATGTTTTTGCCGATGCCAAAAAATGGCGCGAGGCATCGGATCTTTTTTCCGATAAAAGATCCCCGACTTTAAATCGCGCGATCCAGGGCCTTTATCCGCCGGGGTCGGTCTTTAAGGTCCCTATCGCCATCGGCGCGTTGGAAACAGGGACCATCACACCGGAAAATTCTTTTGTCTGTAACGGTTCTTTTAAAATGGGACGGCGCATGATGCGCTGCTCTCATGTGCACGGGACGCAGAATTTGATCGAGGGTATCACTCATTCCTGCAACGTTTATTTTATCAACGTGGGATTAAAACTGGAATCAGAGCTCATTGCCAAATACGCGCATCTCTTTGATCTGGGAAGAAAGGCCAACGTGGACCTGCCTTTTGAAGAAAGCGGATTTATTCCCAGCGCCCTGGAAGTAAAGATGAAATTTAACCGGCCATGGTACCGGGGAGACACGGCTAATTTATCGATCGGACAAGGGGATATTTTAATCACTCCGATACAGATCATGCGGATGATGGCCACTGTTGCCAATAACGGCAGGATGCCGAATCCGCATTTGGTTTTGCGCAAAGGCGATGAAGGTGTCATCGCGCTATCACCGGAAAAAACAGTGAAGATCGACCAGAAAGTTTTGGATATCGTGAAGGATGGTCTATACAGAGTTGTTCATGACCCGACTGGCACGGCCCATGTTTTAGATATCCCGGGGCTTTCGATCTCTGGAAAGACCGGAACCGCGCAGAGTTCACCCACGAAAAAGCATCACGCCTGGTTTGCCGGGTTTACCCAGGAGGGGAAAAGAAAGATCGCTTTCTGTGTGTTTTTAGAATACGGCGGTTCAAGTTATTATGCGTGCCGCGCGGCCTTTGATCTATTGTCGGAAATGAAGAAACAGGAAATCTTATAAGATGAATCGGAATATCGGACAAACGATCGTTATATGCACAAGTCTTATTATCGGTATGGGCCTGCTGTCGTTGTACAGTGCTACCTATCAAAACTCGCGCGTTTCCGATCGGGTCTTTTATGATCAAATGCTGGGGGCCGGTGTCGGTCTTTTTGTTATGCTTTTATTGGGCCGCGTGGATCACCGTAAATTTTATGATGCCGCTTATGTTCTTTATGGAATAAGTGTGATTTTTTTGATCTTGGTTATTTTTGCGGGGCGCCATGCCTTAGGAGCCCAGCGTTGGTTTGAGATCGCGGGGATAAGTTTTCAACCGTCGGAATTAATGAAACTGACGCTGATCTTAGCCTTGAGCCGTTATTTTACAGATCATAAGGCGAGCCTTTCTTTCCGCAGTTCTGCCACGCCGCAGCTGGTTTTGGAAAGTTTTATTATTCCGCTTATGCTAACGATGTTCCCCGCGCTTTTGATTTTTAAGCAGCCTGATCTGGGGACAGCCATCCTCGTCTTTGGTATTTTTTATATTATGATTTTTGTCAGCGGATTGAATTATAAGGCCCTCGGTGGGTTCACATTTTTGTGTCTGGCCGCGTTGCCTTTTGCCTGGCACATTTTAAAACCTTATCAGAGGGATCGTTTGCTGGTTTTTATGAACCCCAACATCGACCCTTTGGGGGCGGGATACACGATCATCCAGTCGAAGATCGCCATCGGTTCGGGGCAACTGTTTGGCAAGGGCTGGCTTTCCGGGACGCAAAATCAACTGAACTTCCTGCCGGAGCGGCATACGGATTTTATTTTCTCCGTGGTCGGTGAAGAATGGGGACTGGTGGGAACGCTCTTTGTGCTAAGTTGTTATTTTGTGGTCATCAGTTGCGGTTTAAAAATTGCCGAACAGGTGAAGGATGATTTTGCGCATTTGATGACCATGGGGATCGTGGGGATCTTATCCCTCCAGGTGGTCATTAATATCGGGATGGTCATGGGGCTGTTCCCAGTGGTGGGGATCACGTTACCCCTGGTCAGTTACGGCCGGACATCTTTTTTTGTTTTTATCATCATGTTGGGGTTCCTTTTCAATTTAAGTTCCAAACGAAGCGCCTTCTAATTCCCCCCCGCCAAAAGACTTGGCGGGTCCGCCACGATTTGTGGCGGAAATTCTTCCAAAAAAAAATAAGTAAGAATTTTCACAGCAGTCAATCAGGTGTAAAATGGTACTTTACTAATACA
>MHFY01000022.1:49744-52090 GCA_001805375.1 Omnitrophica WOR_2 bacterium GWA2_47_8
GATTTCGTTGCCCTTGGTCGTGGGGATCACCTTGTTCATCGTCCTTTTGGGGTTTTTAATTATTCTGCAGATCGTGGAACCCATTATTAAAATTTCTAAAGAGGCCAAATTGATCGCCCAGGGAGATTTTCAAAGGGAGATCGAATTGGCCCGCGAGGATGAGATCGGCGAGCTGGGCATGGCCTTGAATCAGATGACCCGGCGTATCAAGGACAATGTCGTTGAGCTGACCAATTTCAGCAAACAAACGGAATCGTTAAATCTAGAAATCAACCGCCGGATCCTTACCCTATCCAGTTTGGTTGAGATCAGTAATTTGATCGCGCAAAATGCGGACCTTCAGCTGATATTAAAATATGGTTTAGAACGTTCTTTGGAATTCAGCCGCATGACGTTTGGCTGTCTGATCCTTAAAGAGCAGCAGGGTGGTGAATTTAAGATACACCATAAGATCATTAAAGATGACGACGAAGGCAGGGATGTGAAGGATAGCCCCATAAAACTGGGCCGGGGCCTGTTAGGAAAGACCATTTTAAAACAGGAGTTGACCGTGATCGATAAGGATGCGGCCCGCTCCGAGGATGTTTCTGAATTTAAAACTTCGTTTTCGTTGAACAGCGCGGTTTTGGCCCCGATCACGTCCAAGGGCAATGTCTTCGGCCTTCTTGTCATAGGTAATAAGGATCCGCAGTACGTCTGCTCAGCGGTGGAAAAAGAAATTTATTATCTGGTGGCTAAGCAGATCGCGATCGCCATCACCAACGAATTGCTGAAAAAAGAGATCGAAAAGTTGGAAGTCACCGACCACCTGACCGGGCTTTTTAATAATACATTTACCCGTAAGCGCCTTAGCGAAGAGATCAAGAGGGCCACGTCGTTACAGCAGCCGTGTTCGTTCGTTTTGTTTTCACTCGACCGTTTTAAAGAGCTGAATGAAACCTTCGGCCATATCGCGGCGGAAAATATACTGATCAAAATAGGCAATATTTTTAAAGAAAGCATTTCCAAGGAGGATAAGGCGGCGCGTTTCGGCGACCATGAATTTGCCCTTATTTTGCCCGGGAAAAATAAACGCGAATCGATATCGGTTTCGGAATTCATCCGGAAAAATATCGAGCACGCTTTTTCCAAAGAAGAAGATGCCCGTAAACGTTTGACCTGTTCGGGGGCTATCACCGAAAACCCCATTGACGGCGTAACCGCCGAGGAACTGATCTTAAAAAGCGGAGTCCTATTGGCGGAAGCCGTTCAGCAGGGAGGGAATAAGATCGCTTATTAAAGAAACCTATGAAACCTTACCGCAGAGCGACAAATAAGCATTTGGGAGAACTCCTCGTTGAGCGGGGCGTGATCGACAAAGAACAGATCAAGATGGCCATCGCCTATCAAAAAGAAAAGGGCGGCCTCTTCGGCGAGGTCCTTGTCGAATTAAAATTTGCCACCGAAGAGGATATTGCCCAGGCCTTGACCGCGCAGTACGGGTTTCCGTATCTTCCGTTATCCAACTACGAGATCGACCACGAAGTCATCAAGACCGTTCCAGAGCATGTCTGCCGGCAATTTTGTTTGATCCCCATTGATAAAATCGGCAAAAGCTTAAGCCTCGCGATGGCCGACCCTTTGAACGTGCAGGCGGCCGAAGACGTGGAATTAATCACCGGATGCACTGTCCAGGCCTTTGTGGGCACAGCCAGCGACATCAAAGAGTGCATCAACAAATACTATAAAAAATAATGGCAACTCTTAAAGAGCGATTAAAGGAAATCCTGATCAATGATAAGATCATTAGTCAGGCCGAGCTTGACCATGCCCTTGAGATCCAGAAAAAAGAGGGCGGCGAGTTAAGTAAGATCCTCGTCAGATTAAATTTCATTGATGAAAAAGAGTTAACTCTCCTCTTAAGCAAAGGCCTCGGCATTCCGCTGATCGAGATTTCCCGCCTTAAGATCGACCCCGCGGTCGTTAAGATCATCCCCCAGGATATCGCAACAAAATACAGGATCATGCCTCTTTCCAAAATTGGTGAAACGCTGACATTGGCGATGGCCGAT
The DNA here is from genome assembly GCA_001805375.1 of Omnitrophica WOR_2 bacterium GWA2_47_8. Classification (GTDB taxonomy): domain Bacteria; phylum Omnitrophota; class Gorgyraeia; order Zapsychrales; family GWA2-47-8; genus GWA2-47-8. The sequence continues at coordinate 51,796 of MHFY01000022.1, forward strand.
CCTTTGAATATTTTCGCTATCGAGACCGTCGAGCATACAACCGGCCTTAAGATCAACCCTATTATCGGCCGGTCTAGTGAAATTCAAAAAGCCATCGAAACATATTATGTAAGTGATATGACGTACACCAGCGAAGCTTTTGAGAAGATCATCAAGGATATCCGTGATGCGGAAGATCTAGAGCTTATCAAAGAAGGGGCGGAACATTTAGACAAGGGGTCGATCGAGGATCTGACGCAAGAGGCCCCGATCATCAAATTGACCAGCACCATTATCCAGCAATCGGTGTTGGCCA
>MHFY01000023.1:0-451 GCA_001805375.1 Omnitrophica WOR_2 bacterium GWA2_47_8
TTCAATATTATTTTTCTCTTTTTTTTCTAAGAAGGTAGATTTTGAAAGATTGTAAGTTATAATAACTGAGGCATACATACTTGTGAAATCGAACATAACAACATCTTCATATAGACCTGGTTTTGGTTCTAAAACAAATGCCCCTTCATATTTTCCTTCTGAACGCCTTTTTCCAATTTCGTCATGAATTGGTTTTTTTTCAATTATTTCATTATATTTTTCTAGATTGTGAATTATAAAATTATCGACGTTGCTTGACATTCCATCTCGAGAAACATGAAATAAAGGTTCTTGAATTATTTTTGAAAATTCTATCATATCTGGCCATACTTTTAAAAATAATTTTTGTGTGATTATTGAATCTTGTAAATTATATTCTATGAATTTTTTCCAGTCTATTTCGGACATTTTTTCATTTGGTTTAAATTCATAATCGCTTTTTTTCTCGCCA
>MHFY01000023.1:477-853 GCA_001805375.1 Omnitrophica WOR_2 bacterium GWA2_47_8
TCCGAGTGTTTCTGATTCTAAGTATTGAGAGTATGCTGTTTGAATGAATTTGAATAAGTCGACATGGACGATTCCGAATATTTTTCCTCGTGGACTCATTCCTCCTGAAAATTTTAATTGGCTTCCATCTAATCCTAATGAAAGTTTAACTCTATTTTTTTCAGCTCGCGCTTTTATGTAAGGTAAATCGAAACCATCTGAAAAATATCCGGTTAAAATATCTGGAGATTCTTTTTTTACAATTTTCACGAAAGCTTCTAACATATCTGCTTCGTCGTCGTAATATTCGATATATTTTTCCTTAGAGTTTATTTTTTTATGTGTCAAAACTTTTTTTATTTTTTCATCATATAAAGATATCATTGAAATTTCACCT
>MHFY01000023.1:887-9131 GCA_001805375.1 Omnitrophica WOR_2 bacterium GWA2_47_8
TGACCGCCATCAGGGTGTTTAAACTTTTCGGAAGGGAAGCCAAATGGCGCTGGGTTAGAAATTATTCCCCGGAAAGGATCAAAGGAAAATTAGAAGCGATCGGCGCCAATGTCGGGAAAATATTGGAGGATAGGGTTAAGGTTAAAGTATTACGCGAATGGGCCGGTTTATTCAAGGCAGATAAAGAATATTTGGAAAGCGATATTCACGATCTCATTGACTTTTTTAGGCTCTATCAAATTGGAGATTATCTGCCCTATACCCTTATTCTCAATGATCTGAAACGGCATTTGGTTGTCATTGAAAATACCGAAATGTTAAAGCTTGGGCTGGGGATCTTGAGCCATCACGGTTTTGTATTTTCTTATCATGCTCAGGGTATTGTTCTGCACGACTCTCCGGTCCATCATTGGTATGCGAACCGCATTTTTGGCTCACATCTGTCGGTAGGGGGTGTGTGGTTTAAGTGGGTTTCAGGTCTTTCCGGTGCCTCTCTAAGGCCGAGTGGGCCCTCCGCCATGCAGCCGAAGTGGGAGGAGTGGCATAAATCATTTTCGAAAGTCCGCTTAGGATGGATCATTTGGAAATATCTGGCGCCGTATGTGGAGGAATGGCGGGAGCGTGATGAAGATGCGACATATAATTTCGCCTTTTCTCATTATCGCGCCTTTTTCCCTGACAAGGGTTGGGATCGGGCAAGTTTAGCTGAAAAGGAGGCATTGCTCCGTATGGCTCAAGACGCAGACCGCGCGTATCAAGAGGCTTACAAAAAGGCCAGATGGTTCAAGCGGCTCGCCGGTTATCTGGCGGCTGTTAAGGCGCATCAAAAATATAACAAACAAGTCTGGCGCACCAAGCAGGGCCCGATGGGGATGGGTTCCGCTCGCAAGCAATTCTTGGTGGGAGAAAATTATACCGTTGATGACCTTAAAGTTTTTCCGCGTGATCATCAGAGAAAAGAATGGCGAAGAACGATCCTCCGCAACCTTAAAAGGCATAAGATCGGATTGGTTAAGGACAAGGTCCAGACTTTAGAGGCCCTCTTGAGCATTCCTTACCGGCTGTTCGAAGAAAATCCGCGCCTCTGGTCGATTTATGTCCTTTACAGCCGGGCGAAAAAGAAAGGTGTATTACGCGATGTCAAAAACGCGGTTCTTTATCATTTTATTCTCCACAATCTCGGATTTGTATCGGAGAAAGCGTGGGTTGATTATTTAGCTTATAAGGATATTGAAAAGGCCTTACGGCATGCAAGGAAATTAAATGGCGACCAATTTGTGCGAAGTCTTAAAAGTTTAAAGGCCATCGATGGATCTTTCTTCCAAACGAACGCCGGTTTGCGCAAAATTTACGCGGATTACTCCAAAGACAAGCGTGTCCTCGGACTTTCGATCATCGTTCCGGTCGCTCAAAGGATTTTGAGAGTCCTTCACTTTATTTCCGATGCCTTATGGGCGCAATTGGTACAGCATCACGAAAGGATCCCCAAGGATAAGGAAACCCTTGCCCGGCTGCATAGCGCCATCAGAAAATTTCCTGTCTCGATCAGAAATATCGCCCGAGAACTGGGTACTCATCCGGATTACGTATCCCAAATTCTGACCGGCCGAAGACGTTCCAGGACAATACGCGCGGATGACCTGTATAAAACATTTGCCGCTCTGCTGTTAAGGAAGATCAATAAAGACTTCGGTCTCGATGAGGAAAAAGTAAAGATGCTGACACGGGGTTGGTCAGATAGTATTGAGAATTTGGGGCTTTTCTTGAGCATTCATAAGACACTTAATCTTTTCTATTTAACAAGTCTTATGAAAGCGGCACGGTTAAATACGGCCATGATCGGCAGGGACATGAATGTGGGGCAAACTACGGTTCAGAAGTTGCTCGATGGAAGCAGTGTTCAGAAAATACAGTATGAGGGGGCCCGGAGCGCCGCTTTAAAACTGGCCAAACAGGTTATGCAAAAGCGGCTTAAGTATTATGGGTTATCTTCCGAGAAAGTGATCTCGATCGCAGCCGGCGCGATTGATGCCAGATACCCGCAGGAAGGCCGGGATACAAGAAAGATGGTTTATGCTTATATTTTGGGTCCCAAGAATGGATTGCTGAATGTGCGGTGGATCCAAATTATTCACGATGTCCTGGATGCCCTGGGCCAGGAACGCACGGCAAATATCAGGGCCTTGATCAATGTCTCCGGCTTAAACCTAGCGAAACTTTATAAGGCCCTGAAGACCGGGCATATGGGTTACTGGAGAATTTTTGTAAACGGAGCAGATTATGTATCTAAAGTATCGTCTCCCGATAAGATCTACCGCAAATTCAGACAATTATTGGCCCCGCATTTAAAACAAAAGAGGGAAAGCGCAAAGCTGTTTTTAAAAGATGTAAGCGAGAAGGCCGCCCGGATGATGGATCTGGAGTATAAGGAAGTTTACCGGATCGTTTTTGGCCTTGAGCATAATCGGGAACTTCACGAATCATTGACCCGGCAAAAGGAAGTTTTGACTGCTGTCTTGGATGTGATCGATATGCTCAGGCCGGGCAGAGGGAATCCCGATAGGCCTTTAAGATCCCGCGGGGTGATGAACTATATTGATAATTTAAGAGCGGATACATTGCATCCTGATCCGTTGGAAGAAAGGATCGAGGCAGAGCATCGTGAGAAAGAAAAAAGGATCGCGCGCACGCTTATTCAGAAGAAACTCAAAGATCCATTGATGAAACAGGTCCTGGAATTTGTCAGTCAAGGCCATGATCTTGAGGAGGTAGCCAAACTCACAGGTAAATCGGTTGAAGTTATAACGCAGGTCTTTGAACAGGGCCTTGATTTCATTCATCGGGCTGTCAACGGAGGGCATCCTTTCGCCATGCAGCCGAGATGGCGCAAGTGGCACACAAGGCTTTCGAAAGTGAAATTAGGCTGGATCGTCTGGAGATATCTGGCACCGTTGGTTGAAGAACGGCGTGTGCATAATGCGAGGTTTGCCAAAGAATTTGCCCAAGCCCACACCTGGGCCTTTTCTCCGAAGAGGGGCTGGGTCGAAGTCAACGGTAACCGAAATATCTGGTCTGATCTTTTAGATATGGCGCGAAAGGCCAATAGCGCTTATTGGAAAGCTTATGAAAAAGCCAAACGCTTCAAGAAACTTGCCGGATACCTGGCCGCGGTTAAATTCCATCAGCAGTATAACCAGAAGGTCCATGACCGCGTGGAAGGTTACAGCTACATGGCGATGGCGGGCCGCTCTAAAACAACTCCTCTCGCGCGAAGGTATGAAGACCGCGAATTGATCCGGTTAGAAAAAAAATTACGCCCGCATAAAGACGGCGGGATTGCGGATGATGACCGTCAAGAGCGCCTAAAGATCTGGGATCATGTCCTGGTCCTTTCCTTTGGCGGTAAGATTAAGATCCCCAAGCCGCTGCATATTGAAGAATTGAATCAAATATTACCGAGGACCGAAGGGCGCAGGGAGGCGATCAAGGCTTTAGGGCATGTTCTTATCGAAGGGATCTTGCCGAAACATTTCAGATTCGGCGTTGATCTGGGATATTGGGATGACGACGCGGGCAGCCGCTTTATTTTACATATGGACCAGGGCGTGCCTATTCATATGCTGGTCTTAGGCAAGGAAAGGATTTACCTGCGTCAATATTATCCCATTATTGATAACGCATCTCGTGAAATTATCGGATTTCATATGGGCATCATGAGGCAGAAGGAATTTGAACAATTGAAAAATGTCACTTTCTACACGGACTTAAGCAGGGAAAGAGGCATGCTCCAGCTGGGGGCAGGGCGGCTTTATATTTCAGGGGAAGCACCGTCAAAGCCGAGAGGATGGGGATTATTTTATGGTCATCCTGATGAAAGGGTCAGGGTGACAGTCCAGGACGCGATCGTCCGCCGTACCGTTTCCTTGGAGTCTGATCTGGATGTCTCTTATACATTGATCTGGGATAAAAAATTAAGCAGATATGTCACCGCCTTTCCGTACCGGATCGAAAAGGACGATTTCAATACTTTAAATGAAAAGCACGAGATACATCAATTTATGCTGGGGAAAGACGGCGAACTTTTCGCTCAGGGAAAGATATGGTTCACCTTCGGCCCTGAGCATGGGTACAAAACAGCCGAGGTCTTTGACATCCGCAATCCGACAGGCAAGCAGGCGTTTCTTGTGGGCGCTGAACTGGAAGATAAGTCCGCGCGGATAGGATCGATCATCCTCTGGGAGGCCGGTGAGAAGGATGAGGCGAGCTTCAAGAGAGGGAAAATTCTCAATGTCTACAACAGCAAGATAAGGTTGCGGCAGACAGCCTTGGGTAAAAAGAAAAGGCGGGTAACTCAATATATCGTAACTGATTTTAAGACCCGTAAATCCGGGATGATCGAGATAGGCGGTCTTTACATAAAGACGCTTTATAAATGGCCGCACGCCTCCATTGAGATCAAGGTCATTGATGAAAGACCGCGGTTTATCCGATTCCTTAAAGATCAATTTGATAATCCGATGTGGGATAGGAAGACGGAAGAACCATTGGTTGTCGATCTGGACGGTGATTTTCAAACACAATTCGAGAGGTTATTTATCATTTCTATCTTTCTCTCCGGGATCGAGGGCAAGAGTGTTGAGCAATGGTCCACGGAGGATTTTAAATGGATCAATACTCTTCATCGGCACCTGGAAGAATTAAGCAGTGATCTTCAGGACCGTGTCCTGCGATTGTTAAACAAAGCGGATCCTGATGAAAATCACTTGCCCAAAATAAAGATCAGAGGAAGAGACATTGTCGCGAAATTGAATAGTGAGGAAAGGATAAAAGGCCGCGAAAGATATGTATTGGCGGATGACTTGGAATTAGAAACGGGTTTAATATTAAAATATTTGAATACCATGGATCCCAATAGGGCCGTCCGTCTGAGAGAGCTATTAAACCGCTTTGCAAATGATCTTGTGGTCATTACGAGCGTGGCCGTTTTGAAGAAAGTTTTGAGTTATCTGAGTGAGAAGTTAAACGGCAAGTTGATCTTAAGAGAAGATGCCGTGATGTTGCGGCATGGCAGATCGGCCAGCGGCCTCGCCATGCAGCCAAAGTGGCAGGCATTATACGCTAAATGGGCGAAGTGGAAATTAGGCTGGGTCATCAGCGTCATCCGCGTGCCGTTTAGCGAGGAGCGAAGAGACAGAGGCCAGGCGGCCATTATTAAATTTGTGGAAGGGCATGGGCAAATTTATTCTCTCAAAGAGAAAAAATGGCGGGATATAACCGCTGATGAACGGGAAAACCTATATCAATTAGCTTATACAAGTGATGTGGTTTATAAGAAATTCAGCCGCTTCGGCCGCGTCTTCGGTTATCTCGCCGCGGTCGGCGTTCATATGCGGCATAATGTTATGGTTTATTTAGGAAAAAGAACGCCGCTGGCCATGGCTGTAAAACGTATCGTGTATCTGCATGACATTTTCGCCCACGTCAGTAACCTTCAAGAGCCCAGGACAAGCGATGAGCTGGCTGATGAAATTAAGATCCATCGGGTTAAACTTTCCGGCAGGCTCAAACTTTTAGTGGATCTGGGGCTTGTTGAAAGGCACAAGATCCGCCACAAAACCAAAGCAACGCACAGGCTTTCTTCCCGTATCTCTGAACTTCCAGCGGAAAAACGATCCCGTGCCATTGATATCGTTATGAAGGTCCTGGCCAAAGAATATCCGCAGGTTAATACGCGTCAGATGGACCATCTTGAAGCGGCCAATAAGATCCGTCTCGCCTTAAGAGGGATAGTTGAGTTTCCGATCAATAAGGTTTTCAAAGCCGGAGAAGCCGATCATAAACTTTTACGCTGGGCCTTGCGGTATTTAAGGATGGATGATGAAAAAGAATTTAAGCGTATTGTGAGAAGTTATTCCCGGGAGCCTCGCGACGCGCGCGGGACTGTTTCGTTAAAGAAACGGGCCGGTGTCTTGACGATGATGACAGGCGCTCCTACAAAGAGTTTCTTCGCGGATATCGCGAAAGCGCACGGTTTGGCGTTCAGCCAGGTTTTATTCTTGATAAAAAATCATTTTCCCAAAATGCTGACGAAACCGGAATTCTTGAAAAGACATCCGCGCTTAGCGGAATATATCCAGAGATCAGAGCAGGAAAAAAACCGGTTAAGATCAGCGCCTAAAGGGGCGAACCCCTTTGTTGTATCCTGGGCCGTGTATCGATTGGATCAAAGTAACCCGAAAGAATGGAAAAAGATCCTGCGGGCCTATCCTATCGCCGCGCCCGGGCCGCATGATCAGCCGCTTATGGAAGATCAGGGGCTGTTAGAAAAAGCGGCTTCAGGTATTTCCTATGAAGATCTTGTACGGGCCCGTTCCGTCGGGACACGCACCCAGCAGGCAAGGATCAAAGAGGTCCTTTTAGTCCTGGCCCGTTTCCCTCAAATCCAGGTTTATATCCGCGATTATGAGGAAGCCCAAAAAATACCGGCAGGCTGGATGCAGCATGAACATCTCTTAGCGGCACGGAGCGGGATCCGGGGCCTTCTCAGAGCGCTGACGGAGGAGGAATATCAGAAGTTAAGGAAAGAATATCCGTTGCTTCCATCGACAGAACATCATTCGGACGCCAAGACAGCCGATGATCTGGCCGCTATCGACTCCGTCCGCGGGAAGGTAAAGATCTATCATCAAAATGATGTCATCCGCCATCGGTTGACTTTGGCGATGAAGCGGTTAAGGAAACACCCTGCTGTTATCCGGGCGTTGAATGTTTTAGTCCTTAGTACCCGGCGCGTGCATAACGGTGAAACAAAGCGGGAAGTCTTGCAGCAGATGCTGGATGTTTTCCGTGAGCAGGCGCAGGTACGGCCTTTCAGATCAGTTGAAAGTCCGGAAGGCAATCATAGTTATTTAGTGCGCAGCCTGTTTGATAATGCGCAGGTAAAGCAACGATTGGAAGAAAGAGAAATTACCCGCGCCGATTTTGTCATTGACCTGGAACAGGATATTGAAATTTTAGAAGGACGTTTGGCGGCCCTGCCTGAGGAAACAGCGATCAATTACGTTCAGCTTTTCATCCGGATAAGGGATGACCTGGCACAGATCGACTCGGTTGAGATCTTTAAGCGCGCCCTTAAGTACCTCGATCCTTATCGCGGATTTGCCCTTATTTTAAGAGAGAGTGAATTTGTTATTTTAGCCAAACCGAAAAATGCCTCACCGCGTCAGCCTTCCGCCATGCTGCCGTATTGGGAAAAATGGCACACGCGGCTTGCCAAGATCAAATTGGGTTGGGTCATTGAAAATTACTTAGCGCCTTATATCGAGGAATTAAGAGATCATAATGAAGAAGCGGCTCAACGGTTTGCCGACGGACACACGCGGGTTTATATCCCCGATGTCGGCTGGGGCAGGGCACTCGCGGCGGACATGGTGGATCTATTCAATTTTGCCAAACGGATCGATCAAGCCTACCGTGAAGCTTGTGAAAAAGCGAAATGGTTCAAGCGGCTTGCCGGATACTTAGCGGCGGTCAAGGCGCACCAGCAGGGGCGCAATAACTGGCGCGTCCGCGTGGAGACGCCGGCAAGGCATATGTACAGCGCGCCGGTCTTGGTCAAGGAAGAATTGACACAGGGTCCTCATGATAAAAAGCGTCCTGTTTCCCGATGGGAATTTGAATTAAAAGATTTGGCGATGAAAACCGTTGATCCTGCAAAACACAAAGGGTTAAGCCCGGGTCAAATCAGAGTGCTGATAAAGATCTTTCATCAATCACAATTCCTCATGGGTCAGGCTCAAGAGGAACGCAATCCCACACCGAAAGAAAAGAAAACGGAAGATGATGGGAAGAAAGAAGAGCCGCCCAAAACACTTAAGATCATTGTGACCGATGAGTTAAATGATACCAATGGCTCGGTCCTTTCGATAACAGCGAGAGAGAATAACCGTTATGTCCTTTTTGTTCACTTAAGCGTTTTAGAACGCGTGCTGTTCTTGGAGCAGGCACGGCTGGAAGGGACTGCGGAGGGCATAGCATCGATCGATGGCTTTAAGGTCTTTGATATTAAAAATGTGATCACAACGTACGCGCAGTTCATTGATCTGATGATCTTGTCTTTAAGTTTCTTCTTTGAAACGGCGGATGTTGACTTGGCCCATACAAGGACGGCGTCTCAGCTGCAGGTCAATGGGTTCGGTGTGTTTGTCAAGGCCGTGGCGAGTCCATTGATCTATGGCGTGGGCG
>MHFY01000023.1:9149-11596 GCA_001805375.1 Omnitrophica WOR_2 bacterium GWA2_47_8
TATCGGTTATGCCGGGAATGATCTGGTCGAAAAAGCGTTGCGCTTGATCGGAAAGGCCGACAGCCAGGTCAAGCAGGAGGAGCGGCCTGTAGATGATGGCTCATTAGTTCAATTGATCAAAGAATTGACCTTTATCGTCAAGGCCCTGCGCTCCAAACAAAAGTCCGCCGCGGAAATAGCCAATTATCTTTCCGTTCAAATGGATGATCTGGATAACCGTGAATTTAAGGAATCCATGTCCTTCACGCAGGAAGAGCAGGCCTCGTTATTGCGGATCTTCGACGAGATCGCGCCGGCCATCAACGGACATTTAACATCCATTAATTTCCGGTTGCTCGACCCCAGGACAAGCACGCTGCTTATTACTTTAGGTTATGAGAAACCCGCGCCCAATAAAGAATTTTTGATCAGGCTGGAAGGTGAAGCGGTGCTTGATATGGGGCCCTGGGATGATGATAGCGGTGGAGACCTTCCCTTTACCGGAAATAATCCGGATAAACCTTTTGATCCCAGCGGTGTAAGGCGTTACGATCCGAATGATAAAGACGATGACGGCGATATTTTGGCCGGTGTGGGCGGCTCATGGTTTAAATGGCCGTGGTATAAGAAATACATCGCCTGGTGGCTGGAGACGTTTGGATTATTTATCCTTATTTGGCAGGCTGCGGGCGAAATCTTATTACCCGCTGGATTTAAATGGATGAGCGGTATCATCCTGTATCCCGCACTGTACCGTGTCTCGCATTATCCCTTTAACCGCGAGGCGTATTATTCGTCCGATGTTATCATCATGACGCATTGGAAGGCGCTTTTGGGGGCGATGCTCTCAATTTATTATTTATTTGATCTGGGCGCGTTTTCCATGGGAGTGATCTTATTCCCCGTATGGGTGTTAGCCTTGGTCCATTTTAAACTTCAGAAGAGCGGGGCGATAACGTATGGCTTATGGAATAGAGAAATGCCTGTTTTTGGATTACTTGGATCGGCCTTAGGAATAATTTATGTTTATGCCATGCATTGGATGATCGCGCAGGGCTGGACACTGAACTTGCTGGCAACATTTTTAATAGTTTTGGGGATCTCCGTTTTTGCCATAGGCATGGTCGTCGATGAAATAGATTACGGCTGGAGAAGGACTTTCCGGCAGGCGGCAGGGTATTCGCTCAGGTCCGGTATTTATATCACTTATGTTGTCCTCACGTATAAATTGCAGTGGAATATTGTCTGGGCGGCCGCGGGGTTGACGGGTGTTATCCTGGCCGAAATGTTCTTAAAAATGCTGTGGCAGAGGAAAAACAATCCGCGCGCCGGGCCGCAAACCGCTATTGCCACCCCCGCCCCTGTTGCTCAAGATGTTCAGCCTGCTGCAGAGCTTGCCGCTCCTGTAACAGCTTTATCTGTCCTATCCGAGAACGAAACTCCTCCTCAAGCCAGCTGGTCATTGACAGAACAAGACAGCATCGAAATTTTACGTTACATTAACTCCGGGATCGATCCTGTTCCAGCCCGTTTGATAGGGCCGCTGATCATTTTTGTGGCCCGGCAATCCCGATACCTAAATGATGCGATCCGTTTGATCGATACGAGCCTTGCCCAAGAGCCTGAGGTAATTAAATTAAATGCCCTTTTGATGATGCTTGTGGCAGTTAAGAAATACGGTTCAACGAAAGTGATCGAAAATTTGATTTACTGTGCCATGGGTGACCTTCCGTCGTTATTCCCACTGAGCCGTTATGCTCCGGCATACGCTTATTCCGGACATGTGGGATTTTTCATGCGTGATTATTTAAATACCCATTGGAATGACATGATGACGGACCTGTATGCGCCGCGATCAGAGACCCGGGCTGAAAATCGGCGCCGGCTTAAGGCAAAATTAAACATCAGGCAGATGCTGGCTCTAATGATCGAATTGGGGTTGATAGATAATAACAGAAAAATCTTGATCGCCCAGGCTTTCCGAAATAATCCGATCTCTGATGAGGGGGCGTATATTTTAAGCTTGGGAAAAGGGTGGACCAGATTATCCGACTGGACGGATGAGTTCATCAGCCAGGGCGGCGGGCAGACCGCGCCTCTCGCCATGCAGTCGAGGTGGCAGAAATTATACGATAAGTGGGCGAAGTGGAAATTAGGCTGGGTCATCAGCGTCATCCGCGTGCCGTTTAGCGAGGAGAGAAGAGGCCGCGATGAAGAATCAACCCGGCAATTTATTGCAGAACACATATTCGTTCTTAAGCAAAGGTTCTTTGCGGTACAAGGTGATTTTAAGCCGATTTTAACGTGGGGACAAGCTTGCTGGATGGACGAACATAACATTCGACAACTGGCGGAAAGAACAAATGCCGCTTACAAACGATTCCGTTCCTTGGGTCACTTCGCCGGGTATCTCGCCGCGGTTATCGTGCACATGTGGCATAACTTCATGGTTTATTTGGGTTTTGAAA
>MHFY01000024.1:0-4386 GCA_001805375.1 Omnitrophica WOR_2 bacterium GWA2_47_8
TTTCGTGTCGCTATATTCTTCAACGATGCGGCGCTCAACAGGATAAACGGCACGATCGAAAGCATGTCTTTGGTCAGCCAGAACACCACGACGCATACGATCAATAAAGCGTACACGATCGCCTGCCAGGCCACTGAGCGTGCAAGGCTTTGGTACAGTTTCAAAACATCGCCCTGGCTTTTTAGCTGTTCCTGGACCGCCGGCTGGATGATCAGATGACTGAACCAGCGGCTGACGTATTGATCGGTCTTTATCGAATCAACGATCGCCTCACAACTGGTGACTGCCTTGTGCAAAGGTATAGCCATTTAAATTGGTCTTTTCCTTAGTAATAAAATTATGGAAACCAAATATTAAGACCTTTGTCCTCTGGAAAAAGACCTAATATTGACTACCTTATTCTTTTTATTGTACAAAGGTCAATAATTTCTCCTACATTGCAGCTGGGTAGATCATCGTATATAATTGAAGTGTTGGGTGTTTCAACACTTCAATCCTGAGGCGCGAAGCGCCTAAGGATGAACTTATATGAAAACTAACGGCTTATCCAAATCCTTCGATATACTCAATTCCGCCATTTTCTTTACGGTCTTAGCGTTCCTGCTGGATATCATATATTTTTCCGACCTTCGCCAAGCCGGCCCTCTTTTCTCTGCGGCCTGCGCGGCCCTTAAGGTCATCTTGTACGGCGGCCTCCTGGGCGTCCTCGTAGAACTCGCCAGCGAAGAAGAAGCCGTGATCACGATCAGAAATTTTAAAAAGAACCTCAAAAACCACTGGCTTCTCTATTTCCTTTGTATCAGCTTAGAGGCCTTCTTGCAAGCCAGTGTTGCAAAATTATTGAACGCTTACTTCGGGACGGCCCCGTCCTTCCAGATATTTTATTTTTCGCCCCTGATCTCTTGCCTTCTGGCGCTCATCCTTATTCAGCAGAAATATTTAAGGCCCCGCAATTTACCCGGCCGGCCGGTCACCATTTCTCCTTTACAGGGCGGGGTGATCGTCTTGTTTTTCTTCAGCGAAAATATCTTTAAGAACATCCATTTATTCCTTCCGCCGGAATTATCCTTCCTGCAAAATCTTTTTATTATCGGCGCGATCTATTTAAACCTCTTCACCTTTGTTTACCTGGCGGTCCTTATTTTGCGGGCGTACCCGGAGATCGAAGAAGGGTTTGATAAAGAACGAAAACTTTATTTGATCAACCCCCTAAGCGGCGGCATCATCTCCGGGCTATTCACGTCCTTTGTGCGCTCTTACCCGCCGGTCTTCGCGATCTTAAGGGCGTTGAGCCCTAAAAGTTATAAGACCCGTGAGTTTAACCGTTATCCATGGCGCAATTATTATTACAAACCCGGCAAACTGGTCGCCATCACAAGCTTTACCTCCAATATCGCCGAGGCCTACAAGATCGCCAAAGAATTCCGGAAGCACGGCTCAAAGGTCATCATGGGCGGGCCGCATGTCACGTATCACCCGCAAGAGGCGCTGGATTTCTGCGACAGTGTTGTGGTCGGCGAAGTGGAAGGCATCTGGAAAGACATCATCAAAGATTTTGAGAACGGTACGCTCAAGGCCCAATATGTCGGCCCGGCGGTGGAAGATTTCCACAGCGAGGTTCACAAAGAACTTTTGACTTACCCGCCGGAGATCATCAAAGACTGCATTGAAGCGACCCGCGGCTGTAAATTCCATTGTGATTTCTGCACGATCCCCTCGATCAGCGGCGGCCGGACCCGCCATAAGCCCATCCATGAGATCGTGGAGCTGATCGAAAAGGTAACGCCCTTTTACCGCGACATCAACATCATCGACAATAACATTTATTCCAACCCGGCGTATGCCAGAGAACTTTTTAAGGCGCTGAAACCGCTTAACATCCGCTGGTCAACGGCCAGCACCATCGATATCGTCAAGAATGAAGAAACATTGAAACTGGCCAAGGAAAGCGGATGCAAAATGTTCCTGTTCGGCTATGAGATATTCGGCGGGTCGCTGGAAACCAAACAGCGCGGCAAATTCGCCCTCTCCGACCACTACATCGAATTCACAAAGAAGATCAAAGAAGCGGGGATCAAGATCAAGGGCACGTTTATTTTCGGTTTTGATTCGGACAATTTCGGTAATTTATTCAAACTCTGGCGGTTCTGCTTTTCGATCTATCCGTATTTCACCAATCTGGGGATCTTAACGCCCCTGCCGGGCTCGCGGCTGTACCATCAGATGCTCGATGAAAACCGCACCACAAACCTTAACTGGCGCAATTATGATTGCCATCAACTCGTTTTTAAGCATAACAACTTAAGGAACAGCCTGGTGCAAAAATCCCTGCCCTTTATCAAATACTTCTTCCTGCTCACAACCTCTCAGTTCGGGAATTTTATCCTGGCCCTGCTTGTGGTGGGGATCGTGATGAGTGCGCGATAATCTTAAGTCAAAACTTAAAAGGCAAAGCGTAAAAGTTAAGTAAAAAATAAAAAGTTAAGCAACTTTTGAGCTTGAACTTAACTTTTGCCTTTTACGCTTTAAGTTTTAAACTTATTTTAAGTGCCTATAAAGAAACCCCAAGTTGATCACATTCGCCACGCCGAAATAGATGACACAGCTGAGCGCCAGCGCCTCCCAGCCCAACCGCATCGGATAGATCAAAAGAACGGTCAGCAGGATGACAATAACCGTGTTCCGGTAGATCTGGTCCAGGCGATAGATCGTATCCACCAACGATGGGATCTTCAGCCGCGTGCTGTAATCTTCCGCGATCTGAAAAAGGGTCTTCTGGCCGATCGCCGCCGCATCAAAATCCTTTTTGATTATTTCTGAAGCGATCTGCGCCACCAGTTCTCTTTTTTTATTCAGGATGCGGACATACAAGATCGCCAGCCCCCCTAAAATGGCACCGGCAATATAGGGGAAAGAAAAGAACAGCACAGCGCTTATCAAAAAGAGCATCACAATAACCGTTTGGATATGGGTCAATTGCTTTAAGTACGGATAGAGCTCGTCAAAAGGCTTTTGTTCGCGGACATACGCCATCAAGGCCTTTTGGACGACCAGATAGGTGAACCAGCGGTAAGCGTAACGGTCGGTAATGATCGTGTCGTGGATAGCGTTTAAGGTGGAGATATTTTTGTGAAATGGAATGGCCATAGAATGGACTGGCTTAGTCTCGATGGATTAAAGCACTCTTCCCTTGACTTCAAAGAACCTCATTGGATTTTCCTTGAGGGCAGCAATCTTTTCTTTAAGAAGGCGAATCCTGACCCTGACTTTAAGTACCTCTCGAAATCTTCTGCAACTTTTTTATCTTTGAGACTAATATATGCTTCCAATTCCCACGGGCAAAAACGCTTGCTATATGTCATTGAACCGTCGTTATGGGCAATCAACCGCTTTTTTAAGTCTGTCGTGAGGCCAATATACAGACGATCTGAATGATTTACGCTTCTAAGAATATAGACTGTATACATGCTTCACCTATCGCTCTGCTTCGCTCCTGCAAATTAAACAACTTCAAGGGAGCTTCGCAGCAGCGTTCTTCTTCGCCCTGCATCGAGCGAAGTTGCTTCGCAGCCCCAACGCGAAAGTATTGGGGCGAAGAAGAACGGAGAGGTAGAGATTCGAACTCTAGATCCCCTTGCGGGGATAACGGTTTTCAAGACCGCCGCTTTCAACCGCTCAGCCACCTCTCCTACCTTAATTTTGTCTAGAGAAGGAGAGGTGTTGTGCCGCGCCTTGATGCGGCCCACCTCTCCAAATTTGATTCACAAATTTAGGAACAACTTTGATATCCAATAATCTATACTAGTATTATTTATTTTTCCAGTTGTTTTTGTATCCATTTATCAGGGGCGCTTCGAAAAAATTATCTATCTGGCTAGGCTCACTTTGTCCTTCTCTTGGGGCGCGGATGATCCGAAGAGAAGCGGCAAGTTGGCTGGGATAATCTGAAAAATAAAAGGTGAGAATCCCGCATCGGGATTGATCGGAATGTTATCAAAATTCTGCAGGTCCGGAAAATTAAAATCTATCTTTTGCCCCTCCTCTTCCACTTTCAAATAGGTCGGGGTCAGATCGATACCGCCGTATTCAGATGCCTTCTGATTCAAGGCCCGGGCATGTTCCAGGGCGTATTCTTTCTGGGCTTGAGTGGCTGGGTCTGGATTGTTAAATTTATCCTCCTCAATTTCACGCTCCACATCGACGAATCCATCCACGAATGATTTTACCTGGCCCTCGTTCATTCTTTCTAATTGCTGCTGGGCACGTCCTAGAATGATCGTATCTTCGAACGCCGTTTCAGCCAAAGTCGCCAACGTATGGAACCGCTTCTCATCGGCAGATGGATTAAACGGTAATATTAACTTTTCATAGATCTCGTGAAAGATT
>MHFY01000024.1:4392-5297 GCA_001805375.1 Omnitrophica WOR_2 bacterium GWA2_47_8
ACATTACTGTCAGCAATATAAATACGCAATACCCCGTCGCTAACAAAAGATACGGCGGGGATACTCAATCCTGTTTTTTCATCGGTCAGCTCTTGCGCCATTGTACGGACTTCAATACTGGATACGTTCGGTAAAGGCATGGAGCTATTGTAAAAGCGCATAACATCTACTAAAACACTTTCAACAGACTCACCCTGAAGAATTCTTTGTACAAATTTAAGTTCATCCGCAAAATACGGAAAAGCTTTTACAAAACTCTCATTAAACGACTGTGCCCCTAAGCGCAACTCATTGGACAGCGAGGCGACCTCACTGGAGGTCAATGCCTGAGTTCCCATTTCTTTCAACCTAGCTTCCAAATTTTCCAGTGCAATAGAAGATCCTATAGGTTTCTGTGTTATCGGACCTTCTTTTCCCCCACCGAATAACGATGCCCATATGCCCCTAAGCTTTCTTCCTATGACAAATGAGCGCATATGGTCTTCTAGTTTATAATCCGGGTCCAAGGTTTGCGCCGTTCCCTCAAATGTCAAAACAGCCTTAACAAGCTTCAAATAAACTGATTCGATCTGAAGCCCGTTTGCGCCGCTTTCAAAAAGCAAGTCACTGACTTTCTGACTCATGGGGCCGGGAGAACCGACTATTCGATCAATAGCTGCTTTAAGCGCATTACGGTCAAAATCTTTGGTCTGTTTTCCCAAAGTCGGCAAAAACTCAAAAATCAACCCGATATCCTGTTGATATACGGCTTGAAGAAAATTCGTCACGCGAAACATTTGAAATTCATCTAACTTCCCGATGTCACCGAAATCCAGGACAGATAGCCCCTTCTTATCGCCTTTTGCGACACGGATGTTGCCGGGATGCAGGTCATCATGGAACATCCCGGTTTCTGTAATTTGAGT
>MHFY01000024.1:5333-20374 GCA_001805375.1 Omnitrophica WOR_2 bacterium GWA2_47_8
ACACCATTGCGCAAGCTTGACTTGAATTCTAAGGCATTCTTATATTCATTTCTAAAATCCATCTGCCTTCTGACGCTTTCCTCATATTCTTTAAATAGACTTACAATATCGAATTTCTGTTCGAATCTGGACCTGTGCCTATCGATATCGGCCGCAACCCCGCTGATCATGACCAGACTTTTTTCAATGGCCTTTCTCTTGCTGGGGGTGATCACCTTAATAACGGCATCCGTTCCATCCTTCAGAACGACCTTATAGACCTCCCCGATCGTTCCCACCTTTAATGGCCTAGATTCAATTGAGGCAAACAGCTCATCGATGGGCTTGCCTAACTCTTTTTCAATCGTGTTTCTTACCTCTTCAAAAGAACTCGGTTCTCCATCTTCCTGAAATCTTTCCAGTTCTTTGCGAAAACGCTCTGGAATTAAATCCCGCCTGAAACTTAAAAATTGCCCCAACTTTTGGTTCCCGGTTACCTCAAAAAACCGCCTAAAAGCCTGTTCTTCGGTTAGCCCTTCAGTCTTAAAATCCGCCAAAATCGCTTCTCTTTCACCAAAGGTAAGTCTCTTGAAATATGAAGTTAAGGCATATCGTATCAGCGCCGGACTATTCTTAAAGACATCCGGCATTTCAACGGTCTCATGTTCTATTTTTTTAGAACGTTCGGTAAAATTCTTCCGGTACTGATCTAACGCTTGACCGAGCCGTTCTTTCTGCCCGGCGTCAAATTTCGGCATCCCAAAAGTCTCTACGACAGCCTCCTCGAAAGGGCCTAAACTCTCAGCATGCAATAAAAGGCTCAATTCAGTCCGCTGCGACTGGCTCAACTCTAGATTCAAAGACTGCAGCAAAGATCGAACAGAGATATCCCCCTCCCGTCTTAAGTGGTTGTCAAGATATGCTCGCTGAACAGGCGTAAGCTGAAATTCAGGGACAATTGCTTTAAGCTTATGCTCTACGGCATTTATATCATAAGAAACATAATCCATGCCTTGGTCGGTATACCGAGGAGCGGACAATTTATAAATATCGTAATAATACCAATTACGGACATCTTCCACCCAATTATGAAATGGCCGAAAATGGGCAAATCGCTCCTCATGCGCAATCAACATGTCTATTTCATCAAATATATCGGGCACCCAAATATTATATTTTTCCGCAAGCCTAGTGAAAACCGAATGATATCCCGTCACATCCTTGTTCTTCCAACTATAAAGATCCAGCTCTTCCTTCAATTCATGACTATATTCTGTTGAAAACTGTCTCATGGTTGCCTTTTTTGTTTTGGCCTCATATTTCCGAAAAAATTCCTCGGCCCGACTGGGATTTTGAAATATAAAGGCCAGCAACTGGTCTTCAAATATCCAATTCTTTTCCGCTTCTTGCAAAATATTACAGATTTTTTTCAAGTCATCTGGTGAATATTCAGAAAAATCAGCCTGTAATTGCTGGCTATATCCTTGAAATTTATCCGTCAATCTTTCCGTTACTCTGTCAAGATAACCTCTTTCGATAAGTTTTGGGTGAAAGTCTGTATAACTCACATTCAATCTTGTGTAGAAAAAATCCGTAGATAGTGCGGATTGGGTAATAACTCCCGTCTTCAGATTAAACATTCTTCTTATCCACTGGTAAAAAAGCATCTCATCCACGGTTTTCTTGGCCAATACATCGTCGCTATAAAACGATTCAGCATAATTGCTGACTTTACCCAATAGTATCATTCCATCAAAAGCTATTCGCTGAATAAGAACATGGACTGCATTATTGCCGACCAGTTCTTTATAAAGATTAAACTTGGCTTTTGCGCTTTCTTTATTTTTCCCATCCAGCAATAGACTGATCAGGCGAATCTGCGCTTCGCTAGGCGCCTGCCCTGAATAGAGTGAGGATTCAACCAATAGGTATATCTCACTAAAACTGCGGATGTTTTTTAAATCATTGAGAGTTAGATTAATCCGAAGAGGATATTGCGAAAGATATGCCGATACCTGGCGATTCATGATCTCGGCCCATAGATTTAAGACTGAGTTAAGTTCGCCCAGATCATTGGATTCCAACGATGACCTCAACCTGGGCAGCAAACGATCAATGGCGGCATCAAGGTCTACCATTCCTGTGCGGATAGATTCTAAAGTTATAACATTTCCGTTACCGGAGGCACGCGCCCTCCATTGTTCTTTATGCAATAACCCTAGACCTTGCTGATAGGAGCTGTCACTGCTTAAGGGAACCAATGCATCGAAATTTTCATGATGGGCAATTTCGGGATTTACCTCAGCGGTTTTATCAAATAATTTTGCCAACCCTAATAATTTCGCATGGCTCTCTCCTAAATCCGTTCGATCAAATTGTATATCAGCGCTCATTTCAACAAAAATTCTTAATACTTCTATTTCAGTCTGCGGATAAATCTTATCCTTCAACGCTTTATCCGTTATTTTTAAAAGACCTGGAATTGTTTCTGTCAACTCTGACCAAGCACGCTTCTCCTTGGCAGGGACGAGAACTTTTATAGCCTTGGCCAATAATGCATCTTTTTGCGCATTCGCAAGTTTTCCCTCATCAATTTTCTCAACAAGAAGCTTGGCTGATCCTTTCCATATATCTTTTTCTCCTCTCAAAAGAGCCAATTTATCTATAGCAAGTTCATAAACCTGATAAGCATATTGCTGAAGTTCAGGGACTTCTTCTAAAACAGAGGCCGATGCAATAAGGGCCCTCGCATCAAAACGGGACCTTCTCTGCGCGACTTCTGTCCGGAAGGCCTCAAGCAACTCATCGATCCTGGTTAAGGCACGAGTTCGATCAACAGGTAATGTATGACGCGCCCATACGATGCCTTGCCTTGACTCTAGATCCTGTATCCAGAATTCAATTGTCTTTACATTCGTTTCAGCATCATAATTAGACATGGAGAAACTTCCTCGTTGCTTAGCTGCTCGATCTGCCTCTTTGGCCACCCGTAATTTTTCCTTATAAACTTCCAGCAATTGATATAATCTTACCTGTATCGATTTTAATAAAGCTTCCGATTTATTGATTTCCCCATTTTGAACGTGCATTTTTGCCAATCGCATGAGCAAATTCAATTTCTTCGACACACTTGGAAATTCTTCATTTTGCACGTCAATTTTTATTGCATCCCGCAGGCGTGAAGCCTCGCTGGCATATAAGCTATTGGGGGCACTTTCATAAGCGTCCAACAATTGTTCCAGCTTAAAGATCCCGGGGTAAAAGTCAGTTACTGTAAAAATCGATCCTCCCTGGGACGTCCCATATAAATCCGGATGCATATACTCATGCGGGCTCCGGACCCGATCCATGCTGCCGTTTAAATCCAATAACTGCCTTCTCCCCTCCTCTTTGATGGCGGGGTCGTCATTTTTCAGCAAGACCTTGGCCATTTGTGCCTTATGGTTCAAGTAATCAAAGGACGCAGTATAATCACCATCGGAAAGATCGATTCCTTTCGACAAACGCAGTCCATTCTTCTGCGCATATTCCACAATCTTTTTATTGGCATAATCCGTATAAACCTGTATATCTTCTTCCGTAAGCCTCCCAAAAGAGACGCGAATAAGCCGTCTTATAAGGAATAACCTCTCCAAATCATTCAAATCATCAGCCCGTTCTAATTCCCTGGTGAGAGCCTCAAGTGTCATTTTACTTTGCTTGAGGTGCTCAAATAATTTCCCGGCAATCTCTCTCTCACCTTCGGTCTTTTCATCAAAATGGACATACATAGCCCGGGCCATTTTCTTAATACTGCTCGCCGGATCAAAATTCAGACCTAATTCTTTCTGTATCCTCGTAAACTCCGCTGAAAAAACGTCGACAAGATACTGGACCCTGGGAGAGGAGTGGTCAAACACGCCGCCTCCCCGAGCCATTGTTTTCTCTTGCTGAACAACAGATAAAAGCGTCTTCTCCCAACTGCGAAAAAGACGATCTATCTGATCTTTTGACGCTTTAGATTTAAGATTTTTAGCCAGGCCTTGGTAAGCATTAAGCTTTACAGTCCCATCCGGCAGTGTTTCAAGAAAATCCAACGTCTTTTCAAAGAATTCTTCCTCACGCCACGCACCCCATATAAAACTTTGGATTTCAGAATATACTTCTCGTTCAAAATCGTGACCTGCGTTTACTTTGGGCGATTTTGCTAATTCAGCGGCAAACTTTCTAAGATCTCCATTGTAGGGGACACTATATTCTTGGGACCATTTTTTTATCTTATAATCAAACAACCCTTGGGATCCCTGGGCTGCTAGATCAAAAGCTAAAAAGGATATGCCTTTAATGTCATTACCCAGATTCGCATCTCCATCTTGAGCCGTCCTGAACGCTTTCATTAAACCCGATGCCAGATGGTACAAGTTAGATAAATTCTTAAAATAAGCTTCTTCTTCATAAGGGCGACCATTATAATGTTCTGAAATTTTGGAAATTTTACCTTGCCGCTGTAAATCCAGATACATTTGATAAATTTCTTGAGGAGTAATATGCCTATGGCCATGTTTTTTAATATATTCTCCTGGCAAAGCCTCATCGGCCGTATTTATAAATTTTACGTATCCCTGACCCTTTTCATGCACAGATATTAAACTCGAGAGATAGATTTCCTTTATTCTCTCAATCTTTCTCATAATGATCGCGAGAAAATCCTTGGCTAAATCAAATTGACCATGCTCGACTAATTCATTCAAGTATTTCACGGCTTCAGGCTCAGAAAATGAGAATTCCCCAAAAATGCCCAGCTGCTTATCTGACACGCTTGTGTAAACTTCCAACGCATACTTACCCTGTTCCGTATATCCTTGCTCAAGCAATGCGAAACCCAATGTTCTCATCAGGTTTGGAGACTCTTGAATTTTACCCTTGGCAGCCTTATAAAGCCTGGCCCAAAGAGGTGCGGCCTGGTCTCCTTCAAGATGTTTTGCCGCCACGAGGGCGCTGGAAAAATATTCCGATACATCTCCCTGCTTAGCCTCTTCCATCTTTTCAAAGAATTGCAGGAATGCTTCAGCTATTTTTACACGATTAACCGTCTGATCTTTTTCATCTTTGAAAATCTGGCCGGCTTTATCAGGGTTTTTCTTAGCTTGAGGAGCAAATTCGAGGTCGCGCAGAGATTCCGGCGTTACACTTTTATTTAATTGGGCAGTTCTTCGCTGTTGCCATTGGGTCAATAAACCCTCAACCTTTTTAAACGCAGCCGCTGCCAATTCACCCGGTGTATTATTCACCAAGACGGCGGCCAGCCGTGTCCGCATTTTTTGAATATCTATGGATAATGACATCCGTCCGTAGCGGTCATTGTTTGTTTCTATCCCCATTCCCTCCAATTTATCTGTCCAAGGAATAGTAAGAAGCTCACCCATAGGTTTTTTCATAAGCGGAGCATCCCGGGCGGCAAGCTTGTCAAAATAGCCTTCATAGTAAGGCAGTAAACGCGGAATCGCATCCGCCAGTCCTGTTACGCCTTGAGAACGATAAATCTCCCGCGCTCCCGGAGCCGTTACATCAAAATCAATGTTGATGCCGTTCTGTTCCATTTCCTCAGCCAACAAAATTTCTGAACTTATGGACAAAGCTTCTTCAAGATATCCAATTCTTATCAGGGTCTGTTTTATCTCATCCTCAGATTGGCTCGTATCAATTGCAATATTCTTTACATTTCCCAGCGGTGCCGGCAATTTTTTAATCGGAACAGAGTGAGTTAACTCATGAATGACCTCTAGGACCGTAGCGCCTTTGCGGATATTAACTGCCTTTGCATAGGCACTGTCCCGATGGATCACCGAATAAAGGGTCTTCTGGGCATTAGATATTGGGCCATCGGTCATTTGGATCGGGATCCCTTTTTTCTCAACTTCCTCCAATATAATCCGCCCGAAACCGGGGGATGCGGTTCGAATAAAATCCACGGCAACTTTTAAATCTTCATCTGTCTGAATTGAAGTTAACCGCGTCTGTAATCTTCTAATTTCTTCTGGACTCAAGTTACCCCAGGTCACACCTGATCCGCCCTGACTGGAAATAGTAAAATCTTCAAAAACTATTGGTTCCGTTAACGGAACAACTCCCGGAAATGCCGCGCCTTCAGCGACCCGGCCCTCGGCGATTAATCCTGACCAATCAAAAGCATAATATAGCCGTACCGCTTCATTTTGCCGCTCGACTAACTTTGCTTCAGTCAAATCAGGGATATCTTGACCGTTCGCCCAAGCTATGATCTTATCCACCGGCACACCATTGCTGATGATTTCTTCCCGAGTCATCCCCCATTTTTGCTGTGCAAAACCTATCCATTGCTCCAACTCTTCACGCTCGTGCCTTTCTTTATCCTTGCTTCTCGCAAAAACTGCCAGCTGATAATTTCTTCCTCTCCCGGCATGATCAGCGCCAAACTCACTATGAATCACGGATAAAATGCCGTTCCTCATCGACATCTCGTTCCCGTCCCCTAAATCGATTTGCCCATCCCGCCCTTGGAATACCGCTGTTAAACTATATTTTACTTTTCCATCTGCCGACATTTCTTCATCGACAACAAAACCTTGTTGGCGCAATCCAGGCACGATGACATCCTTTATAACCCGATAATAATTTCCTTGCTCATGGTATTCCTGATGATTCTGCTGCAAAAATGCCCTGACAGTAAATTTATTAGTTTGAGGAGAAAAGGCTTGGACAAGCTCTGCCTTTGTCCCATTCTCCGTTAAAACTTTGCCGACATCGATTAATTCCGCCCCACCGGAGAAATATTTTCTCGGTATCATTTCCTGACGGACAGACTCATAATCCTCCTTGATATAGTCATAAACACCCTTCTTAAAAGCCTCGAGATATTGGTTATATATTTTCTGTTTAACGTCTTTGTCCTCTATATCCACACCGTCGACTTTATTCTGTCCGACATAAACCTTGCTAAGCACACTTTCTTTTAAATGACGCTTAAACCAGCTGGCCAAAATCAATGAGTGGAAAATCTGCCGCAATGTTGTAAACTGCTCGCCTTCATTAATCTCTCTCTCAATCTCGGGCAGGACAAGCTCTCTTATGACATCGGAGGAAACATCATTGAGCCGCTGAACATCGGCCTGCGTCAATTGATCCGTTCCCAGGTGCGCATTATTCTGATTATTTCTTAAGGCGAGATAATCCCGTTCCAGCATAACTTTAAGATGGCTTTTGACGATGAAAGCCATATCATTATCCACATACACTTTTGCCTCATCCGGCACCACCCACACCTTATTGAACGTATTTACCGGGATCTCGCTTATTCCGTAAAGCTCATGCGCCTTTTTATAAACCTTTTCCCAAAACTTGCTTCCCAACTCCTCTTCTGGATAAATAAGCGAGGCAGTTAATTGCTTCAAAATATAATCCTGGGCCAAAAGATCCCTGCCCATTTCCGTAGAGCCGAACTGCTCAGGAATGATCCTGTCTTTTTCATACGGTGAAAGGTTTACCCATAAATCCGAATCCGGCACAGTTAATGCGACCATAAAATATTTGATCAATTTGGAAGATTCCTCTTGCAGGCCTTCATCTTGCAGAGTGCTGTTTCCCGTATCCAAAATGAAGTCAAAACGCAGCGGATTGTTAGAAAAAATTTTAATACCTTGAAGCATGGGAGGAACAAATGCCGGACTCAGCGTGATCATTGTGCCCGGAGCCGGCAGAGTAAACGCATTTTGGGCATAGGAAGGCGTAAGTATATTTGTCCAGAAAAAAGCTAACGCCACTGTAAGCGATATAGCTTTTTTGACTATATTACTCTGTTTAGTATATATTTTCATAACTAGTCAAAGTATAACTTATATAGAGGATTTCTGCTACGCAAAGAAAGAATTATTGTAAATGCTTGGAGAATAATAAGTTAGGATGTTCCGGAGGGGTTTTACACCGAAAACAGCTGTTTAAAGACCAGCGAATACAAAAGCCGCGTTAAATTAGCTGCGGATCTGGCAAAATCCGGGAAAGAGAACGTTGGAAAGATCAGATAAAAAAGGAACGAAACCAGAAATATATTAAAGATAAAGATCAGGCTCATCGTCAGCAAATATTGAGGGTTCGCGGCCATAAATTCTCCCTCATTAAGCGTCTGCGCGGTATGGATGACGTGCATCGCCAGCGAAAACCCTATAAAAAATATCAGGATCTCCTGTGAAAACCAGCCCCAGCGAAAGACCTGAACCAGTTTTAAAATGACCAGCAGCAGGAACGTATACACCGGAAAGGCCTGTTCCATGAACATGGCTAGTGGAGCGGAAAACCTGAAAAGATTCGCAGAGCTCTTCTGCCCCACGTCATATAACCATCGCGGCTGAAAGAAGAACAAATGAATGACCACATAGGTGACCATACCGCCTGTAAAGAAATTCCGCCAGAGGATCTCCTGGCCGTTCAACTGCCGGGAAAAACTGACCGTCGTGGCAATAAGGATGGGGACGATGAGAAGAAAACCGAAGAATTTCAGAACGATCAGTAAGGTATCACGCATTGTTTTTATTCTTACCTCTCCCGCCACACGACGTGGCGGGTCCGCCACGATTTGTGGCGGATACCCTTTAGCTTTCTATCTTTTTAAGCCCGCCCATATACGGCTGCAGGACAGCGGGGATACTGACACCGCCATCCGGGGTCTGATAATTTTCCAAGATCCCTATGACACAGCGCGCCAGGGCCACACCGGACCCGTTTAAAGTGTGCACGTGCGCGTTTTTCCTTTTTCCGCCTTTGGCGGATTCACCCTTGGCGGATCCAAAACGAATATTTCCCCTCCTGGCTTGAAAGTCTTCAAAATTAGAACAACTGGATATCTCCAGCCATTTTTCAGCGGCGGGGGCAAAGATCTCCAGGTCATAACATTTCGCGGCGGCAAAACTCAGGTCCCCGCTGGCTAAAAGCACAACGCGGTAAGGCAATTCCAGAAGCTGAAGAACGCGTTCGGCATTCTGGACCAGCTTTTCCAATTCATCGTAAGATGTTTCCGGCTTTACGAACTTGACCAGTTCGACCTTATCGAACTGATGGACCCGCACCATGCCGCGGGTATCTTTTCCGTACGAACCCGCCTCCCGGCGGAAACAGGCCGTATACGCCGTGTAATAAATGGGCAGGTCCTCTTCATTCAAAACTTCATCGCGGTGGATGTTGGTGACCGGCACCTCAGCCGTCGGGATCAAAAAGAGGTCATCCTCTTTTAACCGGTACATATCCTCTTCCATTTTCGGAAGCTGTCCGGTGGCGGTCATGCTCGCGCGGTTGACCAAAAAAGGCGGGAATACCTCCGTATATCCGTGCTCCCGCACATGCAGGTCCAGCATAAAATTCAATAGCGCCCGCTCTAAAAGGGCCCCTTCCTTTTTAAAAAGCAGAAAATTAGACCCGCTGATCTTCGAAGCCCGTTTAAAATCAACAATGTCCAATTTTTCCGCCAACTCAATATGCGACAAAGGTTTAAAATCAAATTTTTTTATCTTTCCCCATTCCCGCACGACTTTATTCTTCGCAACGTTCCCGACCGGAACGCTTTCATGCGGAAGATTAGGAAGGATGAGCGCGAATTTGTCCAGCTGCTGATCGAATTCCTTGACCAGGGGTTCCAGCTCATCGATCTCGCTGGAGATCTTTTTCATCCCCGCAATCCTTTCCTTGGGGTCATTCTTGGCCTTTAAGATCTGGCTTATCTCGTCATTGGCCTGATTCTGCAGCGTGCGCAGTTCATCCAATTTGGCGATCGACTGGCGCCGTTTTTGGTCCAGCTCAACGATCTCATCCAAATTCACATTGACGTTTTTGGCCAGCAGGCCTTTGCGGACAGTTTCTAAATTCTCGCGTATAAGTTTTAAGTCGAACATATCTTTGTCTTCGGGTTATTTTTCTGTAAGGGACATGGATACCTGTGACAGCAATGTCTTCGCGTTAACAGGTTTGGCAAGAAAGATCTCTGCTCCTAGATCATAACAACTAACGATATTGGCGGGTGTATCGGAGCCGGTCAAAAGTATCACCGGGACATCTTTTGTCTTTTGGGTCGACTTGAGTTTCTTTAAGACCTCGGGGCCATGGATGCCGGGCAGGATACAATCCAAAAGGATCAGGTCCAGGTCCTCTTCCGCGGCGATCTTCAGGCCGGTCTCGCCGTCTTCGGCACAGATGACCCGGTAGCCTGCCTTCTCTAAAATCCGCTGATTGGTCCGGCGCTCAACATCACTGTCATCGACCACCAAAACCGTCCTGTTCAGAGCAGGCTGGTGGTTATTCTTAAAAACGAACGGGAATATCTTTTCTAATAATGTCATCGCGGCACCTCTGGCTGTTTGCGCATTTTTTATGGAAACGTGGGATATTTTAGTCCTTTAAACAGTTTTCTGCAAGAAAAAGCTTAACCCAAAAAATGAAATCCTTCGCTTTTCTAAGCTCAGGATGGACCATCGGGTAGAGTTGCACCTCCCGATGGTCCATTATAAATATATTTCTTGATCTCTGCATCAATTTCAGGATATTTTTTTTGAAACGCTCCCGCCAGGTCCAAGTGCGTCTTATAAAGTTCCTGATAGATCGTCAGCGCCGCTTCCTTTTCCCCCTTTTTCCAGTAAACCCAGGCCAATTGGCTTCTGGCCAAAACCGAGTCCGGCTTGATCTTCACCGCCCGTTCCAGGTCTTCCACTGCCTTATCCAGGTAACTGCCCACATACCGGGCCCCCTCCAGATAAACATTGAACATAAATTCGTCGGTGAGATCGAGCTTCTTTTCCAGGTCTTCAAATCTTTCCAATTTTGCCCACTGCCATCGGTCCTTGGAGGCCACAAGGTTTTCTTCGTAGAGCAGTTTCGCGATCTCAAGCGCCATCAGCGACTGCCCCTTGATCGAAGGATGGACCGTATCGATCACCAGCGAGCTGTCCACGATCTGGAACGGCGAAAAATTTTCAAATGCTTTTTGCGTATCAATAAAATAAACACCCGGCAGATGCCTTTCCTCCAACCGCGCGTAAGCGGCATAAACAGCCTGGGGAGAGCGCAAAGGGAACCGGTCCTTTTCATTGGCCTGGACATAATATTCTTTGGCCTTCGGGTATTGCTGTAATTTTTCCAGGCATTCCCCCAGCCGGAAATACACCAGCGCATAGTCAGGGTCCAGGCTTAAACTGCTCTCATAAAGCTTGGCCGCGCTTTCATAATTCTTGTTCTTAAATTCCGCTTCCGCCTGGTCGCGGATCATGGTCCACTGCTGTAATTGTGCGCCGGCCAGGCCCGGACGATGCGCGGATTCAAACGGTTCAAACTCTTTATATTTGGATAGGGCCGTCAAGAACACGATGGGGACCTTCTTTTTCCAGGCGCTGGCGATCATGCGCTCGATATTGCCCTGCCATCGCTTTTCTAACCTTTTTGCCTCTTGCGACTCATAATAGAACAGGTCTTTTTTAGGGTCATATTTTTTTAATTTCTCCTCGATGTACCAGGAATCCGGCGCTGCAGCCTCTGCCTCCTCTTTTTTCTTTTTCTTTTTTATTTTCACGGCAACGCTCACCTTTCTAAAAAGGCCGATGAACGTGCTTTTCTTGATCCAAAGCTTAAAACCCACATCCAGTCTTTCGATCAAGGGTCGGCGCTCCAAGTAACTGGGGCGTTCCTCCAGGATCGTAAAATCATTGTGCGCGGAATAAATGACCACCAGGTCAGGTTTGTAATACAGCGTTTCATCAAAGGCCTGCTTGATAAATTCACTGGTGGCGCCCAGCCGCCCGAAATTATAGACCCTGACCCGCTTGGCATCCTGCGGGCCCAGGACATTTTCAAGGTACATCTTAAGCCATTTATCGATGGTCGATTTGGGGTAATAAATATGGCCGTGCATGGTGGATTCGCCGAACAGGAAAATACGGTATTCGTCTTTGGCCTTTTTGACCGGCAGGTCCTGTTCAATGATCCTTCGTTCGATAAAATCATACGACGCGGGTTGGGCAAAGAGGCGCGTGACTCCTTCGATGAGCAATAAGCTGAAGGTGATAACTATGATCAGAAAGGCGAGATAATCTAAGATTTTCTTAATAAAATTCAAATATGTCCCTATTCCATAAACTGAAAACTTAAAGCGCAAAAGTTTAAGCTTAAGTTTAAAGTTTAAACTTAACTTTGCAGTTTTACCTTTCAAGTTTTGCCTTTATGTTAATATAACCGCATTCCACCGTCAATGAATTTGCCCGAAAAATTCTTAAATTCTCATCCTCATCGCGAAAAAGATTGTTATAATCACGCTAGATGAAAATAGAAATGCTAAAATCTCCGCCATCGCGTAAAGACGCGCTTTTCCTCTGCCTTTTTACCCTTCTCATCACCTATCAGCCCTTTATCCTGCACGAACAGATCCGGTACTGGGAGTTAACTATTTATTTACCGGCCATTCAGGCGGTTTTTGAGGGCCTTATTCCCTATCGCGACTTTTTTTATCTGCGCGGGCCGTTAGAGATCTATGTGCCGGCGCTCTTGATGAAAATCTTCGGTCAATCGATCCCCGTGCTTTCGTATTATTTTTATATCGGCACGGTCATATGCTACATCATCCTGACCTTCATCGCACGGCATCTTTACAAAACCCGGCTCTTCCTTTATTTAGCCATCCCGGTCGTGGTCGCACTGACATTCCCGTACGTTTATTATTACGACTGGGGCGGGATGCGTTACGCTTTAGGGCTTTTGGCCTTAGCCTGCACGGTTTTTTATTTTAAGAAGCCTCGAACCCGGCTCATTTACCTCAACGCCTTTTTCAGCGCCGCCTGCCTTTTAACCTCGGTGGATGTGGGGGTGTGTTCGATCGCCGGGTTGCTCAGCGGATTGGTCATGGCAAAGGCCTTGGGAACATTAGCCCGGAAAGAATTCCGGCATTATTTAAAACATTATATCGCCGGGCTGGCGGTCTTAGGCGGGACCTACATCGGGTATCTGATCGCGACCGGCTCCCTGGCCGCCTATCTCGACAGCACGATCAGCGTGGCCACCGGCATGACCCGGGCGTTCGACACGCCGCAGAACAACAAATACCCGGCCGACCTCACCCAGTGGATACTAACGCTTTTCCCGGCCAGCAAAAACTTTCAGCAGATGACGCCCATCTACTGCTATCTGTCTTTCATGGCCTATACGTTCTATCTGCACCGCAGAAAAAAACTTTACCCCTTTTACAGCGCGCTGATCTGCATCGCGGCGTACGGGTTTTTCCTTTTTGTCGTGGCCTGGCGGATCATCCAGAACGCCCATTTTGAAATGGCGCTCCTGCCGGAAAAACTCATCCTGTTCTTCCTCCTGGAACAGGCGTTCCTTATCCTCAGAGAAAAAAAAGGCCGTTCCCCTCTGCTCTCGTATGTCTTTATCTTCAGCCTGATCACGCTTTTGTTAAGTTCCTGGCTTTACGCGCTCACCCGTTTAAACCGGCGCTTTGTCAGTTTTAAGATCGCCCGCAATGTGTTGACCGGAAAAAGCATTGATCCTTTAAAGCCCAATCCCGGCGTCCCTAAGAAACGCCTTGAACTTGCCACCCTGCGCGGGATGGTAGTCCCGGCGAGCGATGCCAAAGAATATGAAGACATCATCGGGATCATCCAAAAGATAACCAAACCGGATGAGGCCGTGCTTTTCTTCCCGGAACACGGGATGTACAACTTCTTGACCGGCCGTATCTTCGCGACCCGTTTTGCCACGGTCAAATATGTGTGGTTCAATGATAAATGGCAGGGGCAATTCATGCGGGACCTTAAAGCGCAGAAACCGCGGATCATTGCCGTGCAGGACCCTATCCCGGAAAGCTGGCGGAACCTGGTTTTATGGAGCGACCTGAACTTGAAAAAATTTAATGAGATCTATGGTTATATTCAGGAGAACTATCGCGTCATCCAAAAGACCGCAACCTTCACGATCTACGAAACAAACCCGTCCTCCCGATAAAAGGCGAGCGTGTTCTTAAGGCTTTGGTCGATCGTGGTCTTGGGCTGCCAGGCCGTGCACCCTTTTAATTTACTGTTCCGGCCCGCGATATCGTGGCTTTCCGCTGACGCGGCCTTATCTTCCCGGACCACGATCTTGGGGACAGCCGAATAACGGATCATTTTTTTAAGCAGGTCCCGGATCCGATAAAACTTTCCGGAAGCGACATTATAAACTTCCCCGGCCTTGCCCTTTTCAGCCAACAGCATCAACGCGGCGCACACATCCTCGACATCCAAAAAATCCCTTCGCCCGGACAGGTTGCCGGTCTGGATGGCCGCCTCTTGTTTCCCCTCTTCGATCGCCGCGATCTGTTTGGCAAATTTTCCCAACGCCAGGGTCTCCGGCATGCCGTACCCGCAGATATTAAAGATCCGCGCCAGGACAACATCCGCCCCCTTTTGCGCGTACATGAGGCCCAAAAGTGTCTGGCTGTATTTCGTCAGGCCGTACCAGGACGTGGGCCGGGGCGTCGTCTTTTCATCCACGATCCGGACCTTTGCGTCAATGAGGCCGTATTCCGCGGCTGTGCCGGGAAGGATGACCCGCGGGCGCGCGTCCTTTAGATCATTCAGCGCCTCAAACAGGGACCGCGTGGTCATTATGTTTAAATCCATCAACTGCTGAACATCCGCGGTCCGCCCTCCCGCGCAGTGAAAAATATAACCGGGTTTAAGATCAGACAGGACATTGCGTAAGGCCGGGACATCGGTCGCGTCGCATTGAATAAGATCTTTCGAAGGGAATTTACTTTTACGGCGGGAAAGGCCTAGTACCTTGGCCTGCGGGTCATTTTGTTTGAGGTATCGGAATAATGAACCTCCCAAAAACCCGTTGGCGCCCGTGATGAGGATCCGTGTGGACATGCCATCATTATACTTAAAAAGGAATTTGCGGAAAGGAAAATTAATAGCTATCAGGCATCAGAATTCAGCTATCAGCAGCTCAAAGCTTTGAGCTAAAAAGCAGCTGAAGCCTGACGCCTGAAAGCTGTTACCTTTCTTTTAAAGGTACGATCCATTCCGCGTGCGAGAACG
>MHFY01000024.1:20500-21080 GCA_001805375.1 Omnitrophica WOR_2 bacterium GWA2_47_8
ATTGCGGTACGGTTTGGTAATGCCTATAGTGTCATGAATAAGCTATTTCATCATCCAGTACAAAAATTCGTCGGCTATGGCCTCGGAGTGTTAGCTGTTTTCGGCGCGTTTATTTTTGTGCAGGCGCAAATAGCGCCTGGTACCGTCAAATCCCCAGTATTTATTCCTCCGACTGACGTCAGCCTGTCCGGCATAGCATGCAACTGGAGCGGAACGCAAAAGAAACAGGTAGGCTGCGATGTTGGCAGCGATCAAGATGGGTGCTTGGGCATAAATGTTACCTGCACGAACGGGCGTATTACGAGATTTGGGCAGGGAATTTATGTGGCAACTAACGGCGGAGTCGTTGATTGTGTGGCATACTGTGGTACGCCATGGTAAATCTCTATTCTATGAAGCCAGGGTCGCTCTATAAGCAGTTCGTTATCGGATTACTGATCGGCGCTTTCGGCATATCGGTTTTCGGGGCGTACGTGTTCGTCAGAGCGCAGATAGCGCCCGGGACTATCACGAACCCTTTGTTCGGACCCGCCGTGAATGATGTTCGCAAGTCAGGCATTCAGTGTTCCTGGGCCGGGAC
>MHFY01000025.1:0-1613 GCA_001805375.1 Omnitrophica WOR_2 bacterium GWA2_47_8
GTCCGCATATTCAACTTCGATATAACTTAATGTATTAGGCCCAGCGGCATTCGCCACCCAGATCTTATCCCAATCCCCCCTCGCCGGCGTTGCACGGTTTGACGTGAACTTCACCCGCTGGGTCGCTGTCCCTTGAGAGACCAGCGTACCTTCAACTCTTAAATAATAATTGCCATTAAATTTAACTTGTACCCCGGCCTGGATCGTCAAAGTTGTATTCGGTCGTATAACAGCGTTTCCTAAAACGACATACGGACTCAAACTCTGTGTTAAAGTGCCGGCTAGATTCCCATATAAATAATTCTGTCCTATCGGATTACCATTCGGCGCGTCTAGGAAGGGGGTAAAGTCTACTGTCGGATGCCGCGGCAGATCTTGAAAATCATAAATACTTGCCATAATAGCGGCGGGATCCGTAGTCCCCCACCAGTTATTTTCCGCATTTAATGTCACATGGGATAAGTTAGCACTAGAATTAAAGAAAGTTGTAAAATTGTATCCGCTATTGCTATGAATCGAATTATTATTGACCGTACAATTTTGGCCTAAGTAATATATTCCATTTGTATTATTTGTGATGGCACTATTTGTTACTGACAAACTTGCCCCGGCATAAATCCCGTTACCATTATTCTGAAAACTGCTGTTCTGAACCATTATGGCTGTTGCCCCATTATCATAAACCCCATAGTTATTATTGGTAAATACACTATTCTGAACATCAACCGGAACAAATGGGCCATGCACATAATCACCGACCTGTATCCCGTTATTGGCGTATTCAACTTCAATAAAATTTAAAGTATTCGGCCCGGCCGCATTCAGTATCCAGATCGCGTTCCAATCCCCCCTCACCGGCGCTGCCTGGTTTGAGGTGAACTTCACCCGCTGGGTCGCGGTGCCTTGAGAGACTAATGTGCCATTGACCGTCAGTGAAAAATTCCCGGCAAATTTTATTTCAACTCCGGCCTGGATGGTCAATGCTGTATTCACAGGTACTGTTAAATTTGTTATCGCAATATACGGACTTAAATTCTGCGTTAACGTACCGGTGAGATTCCCATATAAATAATTCTGGCCAATAGGATTACCATTCGGCGCATCTAAAAACGGAATAAAATCTACAGCAGGAAGCTGATTGTTGTCTTGATAATCTAATATACTAGCCATAATTGCGATCGGGTCTACTGTACCCCACCAGTTGTTCTCTGCATCCATTGTTACTGTTGATGGGTTGCCCACGGCCCTGAAATTGTAACCGGTATTCCCATGAATCGAATTATTATTTACCCTGTAATTACACCCGAAAGCCGAAGAACAACCCATCAAAATACCATCCACATTATTTGTCAATGTACTGCCTGTAACTACAGCCGTCGCTGAGCCTGCCCAAAGTCCTTCCCTGTTGTTCTGAAAACTGCTGTTCTGTACCGTTGCTCCTGCACTTGTCTCGATATGCACGCCGTTGTTATTGTTCGTGAAAATGCCATTTTGAATAGTTACTCCGGTTACATTTTGTGCCAGATAAATGCCTTCATTACTATACTCAACCTCTAAATAATTTAATGTACTGCTGCCATTATTGATTTGAATCCTATTCCAATCCCCTCTCG
>MHFY01000025.1:1621-12277 GCA_001805375.1 Omnitrophica WOR_2 bacterium GWA2_47_8
GTTTGGTTGGACGTAAACTTCACCCGCTGGGCGGCGGTGCCGAGGGAATTGAGCGTGCCGTTGACAATCAGAGAATAGTTGCCGTTGAATTTGACCTCCACTCCGGCGTCAATGGTCAGGGTAACGGTAGAGTTCACCGTCACATCCCCGGTCACAATATAGGGGCTTCCGGCCAAATTCCAGGTGGCATTTTGGGTGATCGGGCCGCTGACGTTGGTTTGAGCAGAGACAGTATTAAGGAAGGGAGAGAAAAGTATAACCCCTGGGAGCAAACAGCAGATGAACAGTACTTTACGCATGAATAATGTCTGGAATATGATTGCACAGATTTTAAAAATGATCACACAGATATCAGCGTAATCTGTGTTTATTAATCTGTGTGATCGCTTTTCAACAATGAACGCGGGGGGAAACCTCTTGAATGATTTTTAGTATACACCAACACAAAATACTTGTCGAGGAATCCTTCAAAACGATAACAGCGGGGACTACTTGCTTTTTTGAATACAAACGCGCCTGAAACGAAGCGCTTCAGGATGGGCCTTACGCCGGAACGTTCGATCGGCCCCGGCGTGGCCGCTCAGGGCTTCTAACGTCCGGCTTTAAGTCCCATCCTTCAACTATATATTCCAATCTTAAACGAGTCTGAAATATTTCGCAGGGACGTGACCCTAGGCCTTTTCGGGCTCGGTGTCCCCGAAGGGGACGAGAAAAGGCCGGGTCCCGAGCGAAAAAACGACGCGCTCGCCTCGATGAGCTATCGGCGAAGCGGGCTGGGTCGTTTTGAGCGTTCCCGAGAAATGTTTCGGACTCGTTAAATCTTTTCTAAATCCTCCGTCTTTTCTATATTAAATGAATCCATGGTTTACGGAATGAAATGACGTAAACCATCAGGACGAATTTATCCCAGGTGTGCTTTTGCACGCCGCGGGATTACCTTAAAATTTTTCAAGATCCTCCGGCTTCTCTATATTGTGCACAATCAGGCTGGAGTTGATCTTCCGTATCAGTCCTTTCAACACGGTCCCGGGGCCTAATTCAAAAAAGGTTGTGACACCTTGTGCGGCAATATATTCAACGGAAGCGACCCACTGGACGGATGAGGTGATCTGGCGGGACAATTTTTCTTTGATCTCTTTAGGGTCCGTAGCGGGGCGGCCGTCCACATTGCTGACGACACCGAATTTTGCGGGATTGATCTTAAATTTTTCGATCTCGATCTTGAATTTTTCCGCGGCCGGACGCATGAGGCTGGAATGGAACGCGCCTGCCACATCCAGAGGGATCACCCGCTTGGCGCCGGCTTCTTTTATTTTCACGGAGGCCGCTTCCACTTTGGCGGCCTCACCGGTGATGACGATCTGTTCCGGGGAATTAAAATTAGCCACTTCAGCGCCGGTTTGTTTGCAGATCTCTAAAATTTTTTCTTTAGAAAAACCGATCACCGCGGCCATGCCCCCTTTTTTCAAACGGCAGGCCTCGTCCATCAGGGCGGAACGCCGCTGGACCAAGCGCAACCCTTCTTCAAAACTTAAACTCCCGGAGGCGACCACCGCGGTCAACTCACCTAAGCTTAACCCGCAGGCAAATCGCGGGGTGAAATTTTTGAATTTGGGATGCGCTTTAAAGGCTTCTAAGGCGGCGAGGCTGAAGGTAAAGATCGCGGGCTGGCAGAAGGCGGTTGAGGTCAATTTTTCCGGCGGGCCGTTGAAGATACAATCTTTGAGCCCGGGGATGACGGCGTCGGCTTTATCGAAAACCGCGCGGGCTTCTGGGGAGGCTTCGTAAAACTCTTTGCCCATGCCGGGGAATTGGGAACCTTGGCCGGGAAATATAAGAGAGATATTCATAATATTAGGGGTAAGAGGTAAGGGATAAGGGATAAGTGGTAAGTAAAAACCATATTACTTATAATGGCGCAACTTAACCATTAAACCCTGCAACATTTTGCCTACTTCTTCAGTCTTTACAAATAACTCATTAAAAACATCTTCACTACAGTACAACAAATCCTTACACAAAATCAAGTGGTACTTTGTCTCTTCCAGAGAAGCCTGAGCAATATCTAAATATCTAATAAAATCTTTTGTACTCTTACGATAACCTTCCGCTATATTCGCACAGATCGAACTCGACGACCTTCTAACTTGAGCAACTAGGCCAAACTTTTCACTATCAGGAAAATCTTTTGTAACCTTGTATATCTCTAAAACTAACTTATGCGCCTTTTGCCAAACCTGGTAATCTTGGAACGTATTTATTTTCATAAAGTCCTCCCTTTTCAGGGGGAAGACCTTTATTAGTTTTAATTTTTTCTTATCCCTTACCTCTTATCCCTTATCCCGTCAAATGGTGATTCATCGAGAATCACCATTTGACAACATTCGCCGCGCTCACCAGCCCCGCCCCGAACGCGACCAGGACAACGTTGCTGCCTTTTTTTATTTTCTTCGCCTCCACGGCTTCGCAGAGGGCGACGGCCAGGGACGCGGCGGACATGTTGCCGTAGCGGTCGATATTGATATAAAATTTGTCTTTGGGGATGCCGAGTTTTTTCGCGACCGCGCTGATGATGCGGTCATTGGCCTGGTGCGGGACAACGCAGTCGACTTCTTCCAGGTCTAACTTGGCTTTTTTAAGGGCGTGCTCGACCGCCGCGGCCATGGAATTGACCGCCACTTTAAAAAGTTCTTTTCCCTGCATGGCGATACGCGGGATACCCATGGACTTGTTGTCCGGATCAAAGGTATCGGGATAATCCACGTACACGGCCATCAGATGGCCGAACTCGCCTTCGGCGTGCATATATTCCGAGATGATCCCGTCGGATTTGGTGGGCGCCAAAACACAGGCCCCTGCCCCGTCCCCGAAGAGGACACAGGTGGAACGGTCGTTCCAATCCACCAGGGAGGTTATCTTTTCAGCGGCAATGACCAGCGCGTTCTTATAAAGCCCGGTCGGAATGAATTGCTTTGCGGTCGTCATGGCGTACAAAAACCCTGAACACGCCGCGGAGATATCAAAGGCCGCGGCCTTGGTCGCGCCGATATTTTTTTGGACGATACAGGCCACGGAAGGAAAATTACTGTCCGGGGAAATGGTGGCGACGATGATCAGGTCGATCTTGGAAGCTTCCAGCTTGCCGTGTTTTAAAGCGTTGAGCGCGGCTTTGGTGGCCAGGTCGCTGGTCTTTTCGTCCTTGGCCGCGACACGCCGCTCTTTGATCCCGGTGCGGGATGTTATCCATTCATCCGTGGTGTCGACCATTTTTTCCAGGTCAAAATTGCTTAA
Source organism: Omnitrophica WOR_2 bacterium GWA2_47_8 (assembly GCA_001805375.1). Classification (GTDB taxonomy): domain Bacteria; phylum Omnitrophota; class Gorgyraeia; order Zapsychrales; family GWA2-47-8; genus GWA2-47-8. The sequence continues at coordinate 4,913 of MHFY01000025.1, forward strand.
GACCTTGGACGGCAAATAACTGCCAACGGATATGATGCCTACGTGTGTCATAGTTTTAGTTTCTCAAGAAGCCGGATGCCAGATGCCTGAAGTCAGAAAAAACAGGGCAAGAGAAATCCCTCTGACTTCTGACTTCCGGCCTCTGACATCTGTCCTTTTTATTATTTCTTTCTGGCTTCCGACCTCTGGCTTCTTGCCTCTATCTTTATTTCGTTATTTCCCCCGCCATCACGGACAGTAGATTGTGCTCCACTTCGCGTTTGGCGGCTTTGATCGCGTTCTTAATGGCCTTGGGGCTTGAGCGGCCGTGGCTGATCATCACGATACCGTTGACGCCTAACAGCGGCGCCCCGCCGTATTCCGAATAATCGGCGTATTTTTTGATATCTTCCAATCTTTTTTTCATGATCAGCGCGCCGAACAGCGCGATGGGGTCTTTTTTCACTTCGCGTTTGATCAGGGCACCGGCGGATTCCATCAGGCCTTCCGAGACCTTGATCGCGATGTTGCCGATGAACCCGTCGCAGATAATACAGTCGCACTTCCCTGAGAAAATTTCATTGGCCTCGATGTTCCCGATAAAATTGGAAAGCCTCTCCGACAGGATCCGGTGCATCTCTTTGGAAAAATCCGTGCCCTTGCTCTCTTCCGCGCCGATATTCAAAAGCCCCACCCTCGGGTTCTCCACGCCCAAAACTTCCCGCAAATAAACCCTCGCCATCAGCGAATACTGAAGAAGGTGCTCCGGTTTGGGCTCGGTATTGGCCCCCACATCGATCATGAAAGAAAATTTGTTTAATGTCGGGATGACCAGCCCGATGCCCGGACGGTCGACCCCGGGGAGCATGCCCAGAAAAACGGTGGATGCGGCGACGACCGCGCCGGTATTGCCGGCGCTGACAAAGGCGTTGTACGCTGGGTCTTTCAGCAGATTGATGCCGATGGAAATGGAAGAATTCCGCTTTTTGCGGACACTGACGGCGGCGTGCTCATGCATCTCGACGACTTCGGGCGCGTGCAGGACCTCAACGCGGCTGTGCGGGTACTGATATTTGCCCAGCTCGGCCTTGACCTTGTCCTCGATCCCGACCAAAGTGACATTGACATCCAGTTCTTTGACCGCTTCGATGGTCCCGGCAACGATCGCTTCCGGAGCGAAATCCCCACCCATGGCGTCGATGACTATTCTCATAAATGAGCTCTTAATTTATGGAGCGCAGCGAACATAAATTAATGAGCGAATTTATCCCAGTCCGCCACGACTTTTGGCGGACGCGGGATTTCCGCTATTATTATTCCTTCTCTTCTTTATTTTTAGTCTTTGTCTTTATCGCAACAACCGGTCTTCCTTTATAAAATCCGCAGAAAGGACAAACCCTGTGGGGCAGGATCTCTTTTTTGCATTGGGGACAGCCGGAAAAACTCTTCAGGTGTATCTTCCAATGGGTGCGACGTTTTCTCCCGCGTTGTTTCGAATGTTGTCTTTTTGGTAAAGGCATTACTTTTCTCCTTATTAATAGGGGCAAGGGATATGGGGTAAGGGATAAAATCTTACCCCTTACCTCTTAGCCCTTACCCCTTTTTACATTTACATTTTTCCGTATTTAAATTCGCCCCGCAGCCGGGACATAAACCCTTGCAATCTTCTTTGCACAGCGTGACCGGCGGGAGAGCCAAAATAAGTTCCTGGCGGATGTCCTCATCCAGCTCGATAAATTCGGTTTTCTTGTCCACTTCAAAACTGAGCGTCAGGTCCTGGTCCACCGTCTGCGCGATCGGCTCCAAGCACCGCCCGCAGATCGAGGAAAAGGTGCCCTTCACGTGCAGGCCGGCGAGCACATTGCGCGGGTCGATGCGCTCCACATTGCCCTCCACCACGACCGGGGTGACGCATTTTAAGTCATCATCATAAAGACCCAGCGCCTTGGGGTCAAGCGTTTCTTTTATCTCCAAACCTTGCGGCGGAATTTCACGGATACAAATTTTCATTTCTTCAGTTTTTGTTTTAATTTTCTTTCGACGAACGCCGGGACAAACGAGGAAATATCGGCCCCGAGCGCGGCGGCTTCTTTTAATAACGTCGAGGAAATGAAGGAATAATGCTCCGAGGGCATTAAAAATACGGTCTCGATATCTTCGGCCAGGCGGCGGTTGGTCAGGGCCATCTGAAATTCGTATTCAAAGTCGGAAAGCATACGCAAGCCCCGCACCAGGACCCTGCTCTTTCTTTTGCGGGCGAAATCAATGACCAGCCCGTCAAAGGCCTCGACCTTAACGCCCTTCAATTTTTTGGTCGCGTCCCTGAGCATGGCGACGCGCTCCTCCAGCGTGAAGAACGGACGCTTTTGGGTGTTTTGGGCGACCGCCACGAGCACATTTTTGAAAATATAGTGCGCCCGTTTGATCAGGTCGATGTGGCCGTTGGTGACGGGGTCAAAACTGCCGGGATATATTGCGAGTTGGGACATTTTGGGTTAGTGATAATCGAAGCCGGATGTCAGAGGCCGGAGGTCAGAAAGCTCTTTCGGACTTCTGACTTCTTGCGTCAGGCTTCTTTATATACAGTTAATACCGTAGAACCATACCATTTCCGCTTTATAGCAAAAAATCTACCTTCCTTTTCAGGTAGAATTTCGCGCTTGTGATGCTCGACAACTATGATCGAATCGGGGTGTAATATATCATAGCCGTTTAGCTGTTTCAAGGCTTTTTTTGCCAGGTCCTCGTGGTACGGCGGGTCGATGAACACCACGTCAAACTTCCTTTTATCTTCCGCGAGCTGGCTTAATGCTATAAACACATCTGTGCCAAGGATTTGGATGCTCTCCCGGTCAAAGTCCGGGACCGAGTAAGAGATAGATTCCAGGTTCTTTTCCATTGTCTTGATGCACAGCGGGTCGTGATCGACCAAGGTCACCTCCCGCGCGCCCCGGGAAAAGGCCTCCAACCCCACGGCCCCGCTGCCGCTAAAAAGCTCCAGGAAGGACACGCCGGTGAAGTCCTGGCCCAGGATGTCAAAGACCGCCTTGCGCACCAGGTTCTGCGTGGGCCGGACGTCCATGCCTTTGGGGGTGAAGAGAATTTTATTTTTTAATTTGCCGGTAGTGATCTTCATAATTTGAGTCGCTCGTCGTTCGTGAAGCGTGAAGCGGACGAACGACGCTTCACGAGAGACGCTTCACGCCCCTAGCCACTTTCCGCCATCTTTAAATACCCAGGATACCGTTTCTGAGCCACGAGTCTGATCGGGGCATTCAAGGGTTTTTCTAATTTCGGATCTTCTTTGGTCAAACTTAAGGCCTCGTCCCGGGCCAATTTTAAAATGTCCATTTGCGCCACGGGATCGGCGATCTTCAATTCACTTAAGCCGTGCTGGCTGCGGCCGAAATACTGCCCCGGCCCGCGGATCTTCAGGTCCTCTTCCGCGATCTTAAAACCGTCGGTGGTGGACAAAACCGCGTCCAGGCGCGCCTTTGCCTGCGGGGTCGTTGGTTCAGCGACGAGGATGCACAGCGCGTCCGCTTGTCCGCGGCCGACCCGACCGCGCAGCTGGTGTAGCTGCGAGAGGCCGAAACGCTCCGCGTGCTCCACCACCATAATATTGCAGTCCGGCACGTCCACGCCGACCTCCAGGACCGTGGTCGCGACCAGAATGTGGGTCTCTTTATTTTTAAACTTGCGCATTATTTCGTCGGTGTCCTGGCGCTTCATTTGGCCGTGGATCAGGCCCACCTTGAATTCCTTAAATTCCTTTTGGCAGAATTGTTTGAACATCTTCTGCGCGGCCTTGACGCCGACGCCCTGAATGGGGTCGGCGCCCCGACCCTTTTCCTCATGGTCCGTTGGGAAGCGTCGGGGAGTCCAAGTTTCCGACTCTTCGATGATCGGGTAAACAATGTACGCCTGCCCGCCTTTCTTGACCAGGTCGCGGATAATTTTGTACACCTCGTCCGACTGTTCGATGGTGTACATTTCCGTTTTGATCTTGCCGCGGCCTTTGGGCATTTCATCCAGGGTGGAAATATCCAGGTCCCCGTAGACCGTCATCGACAGCGTGCGCGGGATCGGGGTCGCGGTCATCACCAAAATGTGCGGGCTCTTTCCTTTGCCGGCCAGCAGGGCGCGCTGCTGGACCCCGAACTTGTGCTGCTCGTCCACCACCACGTAACTCAAATCCTTGAATTCAATGTTCTCGCTCAAAAGCGCGTGCGTGCCGATGAGAAGATCAATTTTACCATTTTTTAATTGAGCCAGGACCTCTTCCTTTTCTTTTTTATTCATCTGGCTGATCAGAAGCGCGATCTTCAGGTCTTTAAACGGGCCGCTCTTGAGGAATTCCTGAATGGATAAATAATGCTGGCGCGCCAAGATTTCCGTCGGGGCCATGATGGCGGATTGAAACCCGCTGGAAAAGGCGGCCACGCACCCAAAAAACGAGACGATCGTTTTCCCTGAACCGACATCGCCCTGCAGGAGCCGCAGCATCGGGACATCCTGTTTCAGGTCCTCGCTCATCTCTTTGATCACGCGCTCCTGGGCCTTGGTCAGGGAGAACGGAAAGCCCTTGGCAAATTGTTTCACCAGCTCTTCCGGGATACGGTGGCTGATGCCGGTCTTTGTTTTGACACTTAATTTCCGCAGGATCGCCGAGACCTGAAAAAAGAAAAATTCCTCGAAGCACAGGCGTTTGTACGCGCCCTCCTGTTCCGGCAGAGTTTCCGGAAAATGCAAACTCTGGATCGTGCGTTTGGTGTTAGACAGCTTGTACTTATTGCGCACCGCAACCGGCAGAAAATCTTTTAAGTCAGCGCTGTGCTTGTCCAGGCAATTGAAAATGATCTTGCGCAGATACCGCTGGCTTAACCCGCGGGTCAAAGGATAGATCGGCACGATGCGGCCGATATTCAAATTATCCTTTTCGTCATCGCTGATGATCTCATATTCCGGAGATATCATCTGCAGGCGGTTCTTGTACGTCTGCACGCGGCCGTACACCACCACCGACGTGCCGGGCTTAAAATAATACGACAGGAAAGGCATGTTAAACCAAACACAGGTCAGGCGGCCCTGTTTGTCATCCAGGGTGATCTCAAAGACATGTTTCTTGGTGTACCAGCTTCTTCGGGCGTCAGAGACCAGGACTTTTCCAGTCGTGGTCTGCCATTCACCCGCTTTAAGCTGGGCGATCGAGGTCATGACACGCCGGTCTTCGTAACGCCGCGGAAAGAAATAAAGCAGGTCTTCTATTGTCTCAACACCCAGGTTGGAAAAAAGTTTTTTTCTGGCAGGCCCGACACCTTTGAGATATTGGATGGAGGTTTTGTCAATGGATTGCATATTCGTCTTATGTCGTCCGTGAAGCGTGAAGCGTTTATTATATTAAAATAAAAAAAGCAAGGTCATTATAACACCTTGCTTTGCCGTATTCACGAATTACGCTTCACGCGCGACGATTCACGTTTTAGCGCATGCGGCTGATCTTCTTCGCGAGGCTGTGGCGGTATTTGTGCTCGAAGACTTCCTTGAAATCAAACCCATTGAGGAAGTGTTCATGCTTGTCGTCTTCGGTCTTGCTTAAAACTTTGTGCTCCACTAGATTAAAAACAATGTTGCCGAAATCCTCGGTGTTTTCAATGCCCCAGTGCTTCAGGACGGTCAAGGTCATGGGCCCGAATTTTTCGAGCAAAAGAAGCTGGATGCCTTTTAATAATTCCGGCCCGCTGACATGTTTGGAACGTTTTAATTTTCTTTGGGTGAAAGTGAGAGATTCCATCACGAACTCGTAGGCTTCTCTTCGATATCGAGGGTCTTGGTCGCAGATGCGTTCAACGATCTCGTAAAACTCGTTGTTCATTCCCAATTTTCCTTAAATTTAAACCCAACTTGCCTAAAGAGGAAATTGGGATTAGTACTTATTACTGCTGAAATATTTAGAGAAAATAAGTACATATAATGGTATTCTAACAAATAAATTTTAAAATACAAAAAATTTTAAAAAATATTTTACGCCCTTGAGGTTATCTTTGGCATATTGGTCTTTTCCTTATCAAAATGCACAATGAGGAAACCAATATTAAGACCTTTGTTCTCTAGAAAAAAGACCTAATATTGACTTCCATATTGCATTTTGTAGTGCAAAGGTCAATAATAGCACGTATGAAAAACGCGGCGGACCAAAAACCCGGCTTCGGATGGAAAAGCTACCTGGCCTTTTTTTCGATCGTCATGATCCAGCAGGCGATCGACTTCTTTGCCCCCAACTCCGAGGTCACTCTGTATTACCGCATCATGCGGGCCTTTGACCCAACGCTGGCATACATGCACTGGTGCAACCTCCTGTCGGTTGTTTTCAATCTTTTGGCCATTGCCCCGGTGTTCCTTTTTGTTTACCGGGTGCAGATCTTAAAACCGCAGGTGTGGCAAGCCATTATCCTGCTGCGGCTTGTTTTTGAATTCACCGGCCATTCCTTTGATGTGGTGTGTTTCAAATCCGTGCTCTTCACGGCCCCGGAAGCCGCCGCCCAGATAGCCATTGCGATCCTGATCATCCTTATCCCATCGTATTGGGCGGGGTTTTGGTACGCCTTCGGGCAGGATAAAATATTTTCCAAACAACCTCTGCTGTTCAAGAACTAAAAACTTTCGGCGGGCTTTCCCCTTTACAATAAAAAACCCCAGGCTCATTTCTGAACCTGGGGTTCTATATTTAATCCGGTAACTTTCTACTCTCCCATAGCTTTGCAACTATAGTACCATCGACCACGAAGGGCTTAACTTCCGTATTCGGAATGGGAACGGGTGTGACCCCTTCTGCAACGTTACCGAAAATCTTCTTTTTAAAGAAGCGAGAAGCAGGAAGTCCGAAGCCAGAAACGGCAAAAATTCTTTCTGACTTCTGGCATCTTGCATCTGACTTCTTGCAAAAATAAATTCGACAATTAAGTAATATAAAGCGAACGCGAAGAACCTTAAAATATTATTTTAAAGGTCAAGCTGTCGGCAAATTAGTACTGCTTAGCTAAAAGCCTATTAAGCTCTTACACACGCAGCCTATCAACCTCGTAGTCTACAAGGTGCCTTTCTCCCTTACGGGAATCGATACTTAATCTTGAGGGGGGCTTCGCACTTAGATGCATTCAGCGCTTATCCCTTCCGAACATGGCTACCCAGCCATTACCCTTGGCAGGATAGCTGGAACACCAGAGGTTCGTATCTCCCGGTCCTCTCGTACTAAGGAGATCTCCTCTTCAAGTATCACACGCCCACATCAGATAGAGACCGAACTGTCTCACGACGTTCTAAACCCAGCTCGCGTACCCTTTTAACCGGCGAACAGCCGGACCCTTGGGACCTTGTTCAGCCCCA
>MHFY01000026.1:0-6327 GCA_001805375.1 Omnitrophica WOR_2 bacterium GWA2_47_8
AAGAAGATCCATGAGCAAAAATTAAAATATGACAAAAGATTTGAGATCGTAAAACAGAATTGGCCGGATAAAAAGCAGCTGAGTGTCGAAGATATCATGAATGTCCTGCCGCACCGTTATCCTTTTTTACTGGTTGACCGTGTCATTGAGGTTGAACAAGGCAAAAGGGGTATAGGGATCAAGAACGTCACGATCAATGATAATTTTTTTCAAGGTCATTTTCCCTCCAAACCCGTTATGCCGGGGGTTATGATGATCGAGGCCATGGCCCAGACCGCGGGGATCGTTCTTTTGACGAATGAAGCGCATCGTGGTAAGTTAGCGTTGTTCATGTCAGCGGATAATATTAAATTCCGCAAGGTCGTACAGCCGGGCGATCAGCTTCTTTTGGACGTGGAGGTTGTCAATGAAAAGTCACGTTTGGCCAAGATCCATGCCCAGGCTAAAGTAGGGGAGGATATCGTGGCGGAGGCGGACATGATTCTTTCTTTTACCGAAGCTTCCTTTTTGGACTAAAATACAGTAGAATATAAAATCATGGAAGACCTAAATATCCATAAAACAGCCGTTGTCCATCCCAGCGCCAAGTTGTCTCCGGGCGTCTCGATCGGGCCGTACTCTGTCGTCGATGGCGATGTGACGATCGGCGACGGTGTCCGTATCGGCAGCCATTGTGTGGTCACCGGCCAGACCACGATCGGGAAAAATTGCAAGATCTTCAGCGGCGCTATCGTCGGAAGCCAGCCGCAGGATAAGAAATTCCGCGGAGATGAAAATGTGTTCTTGCGGATCGGTGAAAATAATGTCATCCGTGAGTATGTAACGATCAATCCGGGCACAGCGGATGGCGGCGGTAAAACCGTTATCGGGGATAATAATCTTATCATGGTTTATTCCCACATTGCCCATGACTGCCTGGTCGGCAATAATTGTGTCCTGGCCAATGCCGCGGCCTTGGCGGGCCATGTCACGCTGGAAGATAACGCCGTTGTGGGAGGGTTGACAGGGATCCATCAATTTGTCCGTTTGGGACGGCTTTCCATCGTGGGCGGCTGTTCAAAGGTGGTGCAGGATATCCCGCCTTTTTCTACCTGCGACGGACACCCGGCCAAAGTTTTCGGCATCAATTCCATCGGTCTTAAGCGCGCGAAATTTTCTCTCGAAACCGTCACCCGTATCAAAAAAGCTTTTAAGATCCTTTTCGGGTCGGGTTTAAGCAAAACCACAGCCATTGAACGCATCGAAAAAGAACTCGGGCCTTGCCCGGAAGTTGAACACCTTATCTTCTTTATCAAAATGTCTAAAAGAGGCGTTTGTAGCTAACGAAATGCCTATCGAAACCCTCGGTCTCATTGCCGGTAACGGCAAATTCCCCATCCTTTTTGCTAAGGCAGCCAAAGCAAAGAAAATCAGAGTTATTGCCGCAGGCGTCAAGGGCGACACCTCATGGCTTTTAAAGCCTTTTGTGGATAAGATCTCTGTTTTTCACGTCGGAGAGCTGCAGAAATTATTCAATTTTTTTAAGCAAGAGGGCGTGAAGGACGTTATCATGGCCGGCCAGGTCAATCCTAAAAATCTTTTTGACGACAGGGTCACGCTGGATAAAGAATTTCAAGAACTTTACACGGCCCTGCAAGACCGTAAGGCCGACACGATCTTCAGCGCGGTGGCTAACAAATTAAAAGAGAACAATATGGAACTTTTGGATTCAACGCTGTTGCTCCGGGATTATATGGCCCCCAGAGGAACATTGACCAAACGCGGGCCCACATTAATTGAACTGGCTGATATCGAATTCGGGAAGAATATCGCCAAGGCCATGGGCTCTTTGGATGTGGGGCAGACCGTTGTGGTCAAGGAGAAGGCCATTGTCGCCATTGAAGCCATGGAAGGCACTGACCAGGCCATTTTGCGCGGCGGCGGCATTGCTCAAAAAGGGGCCGTTGTCGTTAAGGTAAGTAAGCCTCAGCAGGATTTCCGTTTTGACGTCCCGGTCGTGGGGCCTAAAACCATCCAGACCATGCAGAAAGCCAGGTGCAGCTGCCTGGCCGTTGAAGCAGGAAAGACCCTGATCATTGACCGCGACAGTTTTATTAATCTCGCCAATAAAGCGGATATTTGTATCGTCGCCGCTTAAACAGATCTATTTTTTATTTAAAAAATTTCGAAGAAGTCCCGCAGAATAGTGATTTATTTCTGTGATAGGCTGTCGGCTAAATATTTAAATGCGATCACCGCCAGGATATAGATGACAGAGGCGAGCATGAGGACAAAATTGAAACCGAAGAACTGAGCGAGCGTGATCGCCAGCATTGATCCTAGAACGCTGAATCCGCAGTTTATTCCCCACGCCCAAGCGATAGTATCCTGATACTTTTTTCCTGTTAAGATCAGCCCGGATGGAAAAAATACCCCCAAGCAAATACCGATGGGTAAGAGGATCACAGATGCAAGAATGATCCGGACCGGCAGCGGGAATGCCATCCCTCCCCCGATGATGGCCGGGCCCAGCCATTGTAAGATCATTAAAAAGATAAGAAGAGCGGCGCCGGCAACAGCCACCGTGCGCTTTTTGTCCTTAAATAATTCTTGCCAGTCATTGAGAAGAAAACTACCGATCCCGGTCGCCATCAACAGAACGGCTAAGGTGATGGCGATAGAATTAATGGGGCTTCCTAAAAGCAAAGTGAATCTTTGCATTAAAGAAATTTCGATCAGCATAAATCCGAAGCCCAGACAGCTAAAATAGAGTATGAAGGGAAATGTCGTCCTGGCCGGGAGGCCCGCCAAAGACGATCTTTTGTAAAAAAAGAGAGGCAAAATAATAAATAGAACAATAAAGACAATGGCCTCGATCAGGACCAACGCCTGGGTCAGGAAAACAACTGTCCCTAAATGCTGTGTAAAGGTCGGCTGGCCGGAAAAGAGGTCCTTCCATCGAGAGTCTTTGTAAAAAAAGGGTTTGTCATCCGTTACTACGGAAACATCGTAAGGGTATTCCTTTTCAAAGAATTCTAATGATTTGTCTTTGAATTTTTTTGCGTAAAGATCAAAGTAGGTGCGTTCTGGTTCTACTGTCCCTGATGTGAAGCTGGGATACAGTATCGTTGTATCATTTCTTTCTAAATAAACATTTATCGTTCTCCTTTCTTGAATGGAGAACGGGCTTTTTTTGATCAGCGTCACAGACTGCCCCCGGTGATTCCCCACGATGACATGGTCCCAGGGGGTTGCCACCCCTGTCGCCGTTAAGCTCTCAAGAGCGATGGCGAACAATCTTAAGTCTTCCCGGGGGTATTGGGGGAACGCCCACCGAAGAATGATGACCATCCCGTCATTCTGTAATATGTTCAAATAGTCGATGAAGGCCTCTTTCGTGTACAAATAACTTTCAGCATAGGTGTAGGCGCCGATGGATAATCCTGTAAAGGAATCAACAAGCCCCAGGACAATGAGATCGAATTCTTTAGGTTTTAATGTCTTTACTAAGTGCCGGCCGTCCACGTTCAGGATCCTTGTGTTGCCTTTGGTATAAACCCTTCCGGAATAATCATAGAGCCGGCCGCCGGGAGACAGCTCTTGATGTGTCCCGGGGTTGATTTCCGCCCCGATAATTTCTTTGGCATTGTGGGTTTGCGCGATAAAAAGGTCCACCCCTCCGCCCGCACCGATCACCACAACTTTCGGTTCTTTCAGTAGGAGGTAAGGTGTCTCGCGTACTTGGCTGAATAATTGAACTTGAGACCCATGCTCAGTCAGTCCTTCGGGGGATAATTTAAAGACAGGGGTGCTGGAGAGAAGATCCGCGGACACAGCTAAGGCTTCCGGGCGCGGGTGGAGATCGATCTCAAAGAAATTATTGGTATCGACGTGCAATTGTTCTATGACTTCTTTGTTAAGGAAGCGGAAAATGTCTGTCCGCCCCAGGGCGCTCCAGCTCGAAATAAGTGTTTCGTAGGATCGCTTGTTAAATTTGTTTTCGTCATACCTTGCGGGAAACCATGCCCACTCTTTTGCAGGGTCGATCTTATAATCTTTGATCTCGGGTATGAAAAAGGAGGAAAATGCGCAGAGGGAAAAGATCAAAATAAGAACGGATGCCTTTATCCTGGGGAAATACAGCCATAAGGATAAAAATAGAACAATAAGAGCTATCAAAATGATGGATCGAAAGACCCCCAGGGCCATAATGAGAAAAGAAAAGAGGCCAGCCCCGATCCCCGCGCCTAAAAGATCAAAAAAGTACAGCCGGTGGCCTTCCGTTATATTTGTAGAGAACAGATAGGTCACGATAAAGCCGACAAAAAGGAACGGGACCATGATGATCGAGTAGGAGATCAGCAAAAAAACGATCGATTGTACCGTGAAAATATTAAGGATGTAAGTGACCCCCACGGGGAAATAGATCAAGGCAACAGTGCTTAAGAGGCATGTTATTGCGAAGAGGCTTAAGCTCAATGCGAGCACTTTATTCTTGCCAAATCGTCCAATCACCCTTGAAAAGATGAGGTAAAAATTAGCGCCTATGCCGTAACCTAAAATAGCAAAGGGGATGATGACGTAGACAATGTGATTCCAGGTCTTCAGGCTTAAGATCCTGGTGAAAAACAACTCAAGCGCGATGCACGCAAAAGAAATGATAAAGTTAATGAAGTAATTCGTAATCATAGTTTTAGATCGCGATATCCTGAAAGAGAAAGTCTACTCGCAAAATTGGAAATCCAGTATAGCAAGGCTAAGCTGATAATGGCAAGGAGATTTTGATGCCCAGATAGGGAGCCACCCTCTAACTCTTTTGTTTGACATGGTTTTCCTTTTTCTATATAATCTGTATATTAATTAAGATAAATATTATTAATACTTAGGATATTAATGGAAGTCGCTGAAATTAAAAAAGTTAGGCTAGAAAAGCTTGAGCAGCTTAAGGCCAAAGGAGTGTCGCCATATGGCGGTAAATACACTCTATCCGGTCCCATCAAGGAAACCCTCGATGGCTTCGCCGAAGGCAAAGAAGTCTCTTTAGCCGGCCGTATCGTGGCTAACCGCGCCCATGGAAAGGTTCACTTTGTGGATATTTTGGACCAATCGGGCCGGATCCAGCTTTTTATCAAGATCGACAATGTGACCCCGGTGCTTTTTGAGATCGTGGAACAGCTGGACATCGGTGATGTGATCGGTGTTTCGGGCGCGCTTTTTATCACCAAAACCGGCCAGCAAAGTGTGCGCGTGTCGGACCTGAAGGTGCTTTCCAAATCGCTCATGACCCTGCCGGAAAAGTGGCATGGGTTAAAGGATGTGGAACTGCGTTACCGCCAGCGTTATGTGGATTTGATCGCTAACCCTCAGGTGCGTGAGGTCTTTTTAAAAAGAAGCAAGATCATAAGCTTGATCAGGAATTTTCTGGACAAACAAGGGTTTATGGAAGTTGAAACGCCGATGCTTCAGCCCATGGCCGGCGGCGCGCGCGGGCGTCCCTTTAAAAGCAAGCACAACGCGTATGATCTGGACGTATTTTTACGCATCGCGCCGGAGTTGTATCTAAAGCGGCTTCTCGTCGGCGGTTTCGAGCGGGTGTATGAGATCAACCGCAACTTCAGGAATGAAGGGGTTTCAACGCGGCATAATCCGGAATTTACCATGCTTGAGGTCTATCAGGCGTACGGGGATTATGAGGACATGATGAAGTTATGCGAGGATTCGATCAGCAGCTTGGCCAAGGAGATCACCGGTTCTTATAAAGTTCCTTATCAGGGAAAGACGATCGATTTTACACCGCCCTGGCCGCGGAAATCGTTCGCCGCTATCGTAAAACAGAAATTTGATATCAACCCGGAAGACAACGCTGATATGATGCTTAAAAAAGTGAAGGCTAAAAAGGGCGCGAATGTGAAGATCGATAAATTGACCCGTTCCGGTGTCATGAAGATCGTCGAAGAAATATTCGAGGAAGAGATGATGGAAAACCCGATCTTTGTGGTTGATTATTTTACCTTTTTGTCGCCTTTGGCGAAAACCCTGCCGTCCAATCCGCATTTAAGCCAGCGGTTTGAGCTGTTTGTGGCGGGGATGGAGATCGGCAACGCCTACAGCGAGCTGAATGACCCTGTTGAGCAGCGGCAGAGATTGCAGGAAGATCTGGAGGACGATGTCGAGACCGGGAACAGGGAATTGGACGAAGATTTCTTGCACGCCCTGGAATACGGGATGCCTCCGGCGGGAGGGTTGGGGATCGGCATTGACCGGCTGGTCATGCTTTTGACCGATTCTCCGTCGATCCGCGATGTGATCTTGTTCCCTTTGTTAAAACCAGTTTAAGAAAAGTGTCAA
>MHFY01000026.1:6354-8259 GCA_001805375.1 Omnitrophica WOR_2 bacterium GWA2_47_8
TAACTTGAAACTTGAAACTTGAAACGTGACACCTAAATGAGATATGAGAGTTGGATCAGTTCCCGTTACTTGACATCAGCCAAAGGCGGTTTTCTTTTTTTCTTACATTCGGTTTCGGTCGGCGGGATAGCCGTGGGTGTCATGGCCCTCATTATCGTCATCGGTATCATGGAAGGGTTTGGCAATAATTTACGTGAAAAGATCATCGGCAGCACTCCCCATATCCTGATCGAAAAAGAGACCGGGGTTCGCGACCATCAAGGCATCATCGCCAAGATCGAAAAGATCGAAGGGGTCAGCGGCGCGTCAGTCTTTTTTCAGGGAAATATTTTTTTAGAGTATGCCGGCCGGGCCATGGGGTTACTGGTGCGCGGGATCGATCCGGCCAATGAACATAAAGCGACCAAGATCAAAGACTATCTTATCGATGGCCGTATCGAAGATTTAGATGAAAACAGCATCATTGTCGGAACGGAATTGGCCAGTTATCATGGATTAAAGATCGGTGATGATGTCACGCTGATCGCCCCGGGCTCAGGCATGGCCGGGAAAGAATGGCGGTATACTCTTAAGATCGTGGGGATCTTTAAGTCAGGGATGGTCGATTATGACCTGAATCTGATCTTTGTGAACTTGAAAAAGGCGCAAACCATGTTCAATCTGCCTGAGAATGTCGTCACCGGCATCGGTGTGCGTTTGAATGACCCGTATCAGGCCACGGAGATCAAGAAAAAGATCTTTGAGGTCTTAGGGTACAGCTTTTTAGTAAAGACGTGGATTGATATCAATCAAAATTTATTTGAGGCGCTGTGGCTGGAAAAATGGGGACTGTTCTTGATCTTAATGCTGATGGTGCTGGTGGCTTCCTTTAATGTGATAAGCACGCTCGTGGTGACGGTGACCAGCAAGGTGCATGATATCGGGATATTAAAATCCATCGGCGTTCCGAATACTTCGATTAAAAGGATCTTCGTGCGGTTGGGCATGTTTATCGGTTCTTTGGGGATCCTCCTGGGTGTGGTTTTGGGTGTCGGGATCAGTTATATTTTAAAAACTTATGTTCAGGTGCCGGCGCAGATCTACTCCATCGATCATGTCCCGATCGATCTGGCGTTAACAGATATGCTGGCGATCGTGGGGGTTGCCGTGATCATTACCTACGCCGCCACGATCTATCCGGCAACGAAGGCATCGCGTTTACAGCCCGTGGATGCGCTTCGGTATGAATAAGAAAATGTGTTGTGATGCTTCGGGTCAATAACGTACATAAGACGTATCATCAGGCGGGAAGCGAGCTGCGTGTTTTAAAGGGAATAAGCCTGGCTGTTGAAAAAGGGGATGTCCTGTGTATCGTCGGGCCATCCGGCGCCGGGAAATCGACATTGCTGCATATCTTGGGCGGATTGGACAAGCCGAACGAAGGCCAGGTGCTCTTTGACGGGGCGGATATCTATAAATTAAGCGATCCCGCTTTGGCGAAGTTGCGGAACAAACATATCGGTTTCATTTTTCAGTTTTATCATCTGCTCCCGGAGTTTACGGCACTTGAGAATATCCTTCTTCCGGCGCTGGTCAGTGATGAGGAAAAAGACACAAAAGAAGCGGCTGAACGGGGCAAAGCTCTTTTAAATGAAGTCGGGTTAGCACAGCGCGCCAGTCATCGGCCCCGGCAGTTATCCGGCGGGGAACAGCAGAGGGTCGCCATTGCCCGCGCGCTGATGAACGGCCCCAGCGTTATTTTTTGCGATGAGCCGACCGGGAATTTAGATTCCGAGACCGGGAAATCTATTGTCAGTTTATTGATGGATCTGAACCGAAAAAATAGGCAGACACTGGTGATCGTGACCCATGACGAAAATATCGCCAGGCAATCGCACAAGGTCGTAAGATTAAAGGATGGGATGT
>MHFY01000027.1:0-1624 GCA_001805375.1 Omnitrophica WOR_2 bacterium GWA2_47_8
CGTGCTTGTGCCGGGCTTATAGGTGAGCCCAAGGACCAGGATAATTTTTCCCCTCAGAGTTCCTAGACATTCTCTGAGCATCTCTACCGGAAGGGCGTTCTGCGCAGTGTTTGAAGCCCACAGTCCATCAAGAAGCTGGAGCGTTGTTCCTTTGGCCTTTCCGATTGCCATGAGAGTTTGGATGTCTCTTGCGATCGTGCCGCCGGAGAAGCCAAGTCCTGGAAAAAGCATCGCCTTGCTTCCGATGCGAGGCTCCAACTTGAGCATCTGCGCAATCATTTTGCCGTCGGCACCAACTTCGTCGCATATCCTCCCAAGCTCATTCCCGAATGTTATTGTGGTTCCGATGAAGGCATTGAGCGCGTGCTTTGTCATTTCCGCTGTCTTAAGAGACACATGATTCCATTTGGCATTCGTGATCCTGGAATAGATCTCCTTCACTCCCTGGAACGTCTCCTCGTCATCAGCGCCAATGACGGGAAGCGCGGGATCCTTGAAGAGCCTAATCGCCTCTCCCAATCGCAGATTCTCCGGGATATAGGCAAGGGTGAAATCAAGAGAAGGATTTGCTTTCCTTATGGTGTCGGCAATCAGGCTGCACGTCCCTACGGGAACCTGGGCAGTGACCACGATAAGCGCGGGCTTTTGGAGCGAAGGGGCGACAGAGGAGGCATCGGCAAGGACCCCTGAAATATCCGCCTTATCAAACTCATCCACTGGGGTATCATGCATGAGAAAGACCGCATCGCAATCCTTAAGCGAATCGAAGGAGGATGAGAAAAGAAGAGTTCCCTTCTGCAGGCAAGACTTTAGAAGGTCATCAAGGCCAGGCTCGAAAAGAGGGGCGTTGCCCGATGAAAGCTTATCGATCTTTTTCTTGTCGGAATCGACGCCTATCACGTGAAAACCGGCCTCGCCAAAACAGGCTGATGCAACCGCGCCCTGGTGCCAAATGCCAACGATACCTATCTTTTTCATAGTTTTGTTCCCAATTGCCGCCTGACTGCGATACGCACGGCCTCATCAGAGGTATGCTTTGCCTTCCAGCCAAGCTTGTTTATGGTATCTACCTTCATGTGCACGCGGGGCTGATCGCCCGGCCATGCGAATGGTGTTCCTGCCACCTTGATGTTTGCGTTCGAAAGGCCCATCTCTTCTCGTACGATGTTCGCGATGTCTATCACGCGCGAGATGCTGTCTGTTCCCAGATTGAGAACGGTGCAGGGCGAAGATGGAGTGAGAGGAATATGCCTGAATGCGTATGCCATCCCATCGATGCACTCCTCAACAAGAAAATAGTTCTTCTCCTGCCGTCCATCACCTAGGACCTCGAGTTCTTTTGGATTTTTCTTTAGCTTGTTGATAAAATCATAGATGACGCCATGGGTCATGCGCCTTCCTATGACATTTCCGAAACGGAACATCCATGCCCGGATGCCATAGAGATGGCAATAGACCGAGATGAATGATTCGCATCCTATCTTCCCTGCGCCATAGCTTGACACCGGAAGAAGCGGACCTGATTTTTCCGTCACATACTCCTCTTTGCACAGGTTCCCGTACACTGCGCCACTGGATGGAAAAAGAAGAGGAACAACCTTATGGCGCCTCATGGCCTCGAGTA
>MHFY01000027.1:1647-2387 GCA_001805375.1 Omnitrophica WOR_2 bacterium GWA2_47_8
TCCTTAAGGTCGCGCTCTGGCTGGTTGTTCGATCCGATGATATCGGTGTTCGCCCCAAGATGCCATATGAGATCCTTGCCCTCCACATGCTCGCTTACTTTCTCCTTATCCAGAAGATCCGCCTGCACGAAGGTGAAGTTCTTCTTTCCCAGATGGGGCTCGATGTATTCCTTTCTGCCATTGGAGAGATTGTCAAAGCACGTGACCTCATATCCTTGCTCGACTAGAATATCGACAACGTGGCTGCCGATGAATCCTGCTCCTCCGGTGACAAGGATCTGCCTTACACCTCCTCCCAGAATCCCCTTATCGTTTTCCATTCTTTGTCAACTCGAGATATTTCCTGATGCAGACCCCTACGCTTCGGGTGAATTCTCCCGTGTAGGTCTGGGTATTTTTGAGGAGAAGATCAACGGGAATGAACCTGACCTTTGCCACCTCTTTCTTGTTTGGGAAGAATGGTCCCTTGTAGACTCCAGCGAAGAGATGGACCCACTCGTGGTCGTTTGGCCTTGTCCACTTCCAGAAGCTTCCTACCTTCTCGAGCTTGAGGCTTGATGGGAGTTTTTTTCCTGAGAACAGCTCCTCGTTGACCTCTCTGCAGGCGGTGTCCTTGTCGTTCTCTTGGCATTTTCCCAAAACATCCCAATGGATATGGCCGCCGGCTGAGCTGTCCCATCTTCCACCCATGAAGATGTTGCTTCGTAGTGAAATGAGGACCTCTTTTCGCGAATTGTCCT
>MHFY01000027.1:2408-8641 GCA_001805375.1 Omnitrophica WOR_2 bacterium GWA2_47_8
TCGTATGCCGCGGGCCCTTAGTCTCGGTCTTTAGCGGATGGCCTTGTCGATAGGTGATCGGTCCCAGGGGTTTTCCCTGGAGGTTGACCTTGACGATGGGAGGATACTTCATTCCCGGATGTATTCAAAATTGATTTAAAAAGGTTGCCATGACGCGTCGATGAGGAGGAAGGGTTCTTGGCAGTAATTATTTATACGGGACTTGCATACTTAAGTAAATGGTTCAGATAGTTATCGTTGCCGGAGGGCTTGCGACAAGGATGGGTTCGCTTACCGAACAGGTCCCAAAATGCCTCATCGACATCCATGGCACGCCCCTTATCGAGCATCAGCTGATGTTCTTCAAGAAAAAGGGGTTCACGGAATTCATTTTCTGTGTCGCGCATCTTGCGCATAAGGTAAAGGAGCATTTCGGCGATGGCTCACGGCTTGGCCTTAGGATCTTGTATGCCGAGGAGAAAAAGGGTCTACTTGGGACCGCAGGGAGTGTAAAGCAGGCCAGCCATCTCATCAGAGGAGAACGCTTCATCGTCTACTATGGAGATAATCTTACTGCGCTTGATGTCGACAAGCTCCTGTTGTTCCATGACTCTAAAAAATCAGAGGCCACGCTTTGCGTTAGGCCCTTGCCCGAAGGCTACAAGAGCTCAAGCCTGGTTATCCTCGATAAGGACAGGCACATCACCCATTTCGCGGAGAAACCGGAGATGGAGACGATCGCCACGTTCAAAGGGGACAGATACATCAATTCAGGGATCTATGTGCTGGAAAGAAAAGTCCTCGATCTCATTCCCCCCGATGTTCCCCATGATTTTTCGTCCCAGCTTTTCCCTCGAATGATGGAGAAAGGGTATAAGCTCCATGGCTATGTGATGGACGAGTTCTTCCGCGAGGTCGGAAGGGTCAGGAAATATGAGGGTCTCCTCGATGAATTGAAGGATGTGCCCCGCATCAGGTCAGGCCCGGGGGAATTCTTAGGCTGAATTCTTTCGCTGCCGCCTCGTATCTCTCCACTGTCCCAAGCTCCTTCCAATAGCAGTCCAGAAGGGGAAATCCGAAAAGAGCGCATCGCTCTGCTGCCTTGGGAAGGATGTCTCTTCCGAAATCAGAGAATTTCCCGTCAGGGATGTGGCCGAGCATTTCCGCTTCAAAGAGATAGATTCCCGCATTGGAGAACGCGCACATGCTGCCGGAGAGGCTTCGCTCTTGAGGCTTTTCCTCAAAGCGAAGGATCCTATCCTTTTCGTCCATCTCGACAATGCTTGAGTGCTCGATGTGATGAGGCTCAATCGCATGAAGGCAGATCGTGCCTGCTCCCTTGCGAAGATCATGGAACCTCTCGAGAGCCCTAAGATCGAGGTTGGTGATATTGTCCCCGTAATAGACCAAAAACCTCTCCTTGCCAAAGAATTCTTTCATCTTTGACAATGCTCCGGCAGTTCCCATAAGGACAGGCTCATAGAAGAGCTCTATCTTCATCCCGAAATCATGCGTTCGCAGATATGACTCCACCACTTCATGCAAGTGGTGGGTGTTTATCGCGACGTCCTTGATGCCATTTTTCTTAAGCCAGATGAGCTGATAGTACAGAAGCGGCTTTTTGTCAAGGGAGAGAAGGACTTTTGGGATCTTCTGGGTATAGGGCAGAACCCTGGTGCCAAGCCCCGCAGCGAGGATGACTGCTTTCATGGGAGGTAAAACATTTATCCCTTTATAAAGTTTACGCCAAAAACTATATATAGGAGAATTTTATTCTTCTCCTTCCATGATCATCACACGAACTCCACTGCGCATCTCTATAGGGGGAGGTGGAACCGATCTTCCCCATTATTATTCGAAGCACAAGGGATTTCTCATCACCGCAACCATCAACAAATACATCTACATCGTGCTCCACCCAAGAACATTCTACAACGAGAGCCTGATCCGCTGGTCCCAGATGGAGGTGGTAAAATCCATCAATGAGATCAAGCACACGAGGATAAGGGAGTCGCTTCGCTACATGGGAGTCACGGAGCCCATCGAGGTCACAAGCATGGCAGATGTCCCTGCGCAGACCGGCCTTGGAAGCTCAAGCTCATTTCTCGTTGGGCTTCTCAACGCGCTCCATACCTACAAGAATGAGTTTGCGTCCGCAGCAACGCTTGCCGAAGAGGCATGCGAGATCGACCTTGATATCCTTAAGGAGCCTATGGGAAAGCAGGACCAGTATGCCGCCGCCTATGGAGGCATCCTGCAGCTTGACATCAACCAGAAGGGGAAGGTCATGGCAGGACGGCTTGATATCGACCACTATACGGTCGAGGATCTTCAGAACAATCTTTTCCTCTTCTACACAGGGATCAAGAGGGATGCGAACACGGTGCTCGCCGACCAGAAGAAAGGAGCAGAGGAGGATCCTCGCAAGATGGAGGGGATGCACCAGACCAAGATGATTGGGATGGAGATAAAGAAGGCGCTTGAGAAAGGGGACACGAGAAAGTTCGGGGAGTGGCTTAACATCCACTGGGAACACAAGAAGAAATTCTCGAGCAAGATGACGAATCCTCTTATCGACAAGTGGTACAATCTCGCGCTTGAGAACGGGGCAATCGGCGGCAAGGTCGTCGGCGCCGGTGGAGGGGGATTCCTCATGTTCTACTGCGAGAGCAACCAGAAAAAATTCAGGAAGGCGATGATCGAGGCGGGACTTCGCGAGCTGCCGTTCCAATTCGAGTTCGATGGATCGAAAGTCGTCTTCAACGCATAGGTGGAAATATGGCAAACATGAAATTCATAGGGCAGTATTTCGACGAAATGAAGGATATCATCTCGCGCATCGATCGCAAGAAGATCGATGAGGTCGTGGAGGCGCTTCTTCATGCACGGGCGAATGGAAACACTATCTACATGATGGGAAATGGAGGATCCGCCTCGACAGCCACCCATTTCACGTGCGATCTCTCCAAAGTCACAATCGTCGGGAACAAGAAGCGATTTCGGGTGATGTGCCTGAATGATAACATCCCGCTTGTGAGCGCGCTCACCAATGACGACGGCTGGTCTGAAATCTATATCGAGCAGCTCAAGAACCATTTCCGAAAGGGAGATGTCGCCATCGCCTTTAGCGTGCATGGCGGCTCAGGAAGCGACAAGGCTGGAAAATGGTCCCAGAATCTTTTGAAAGGACTCCAGTACGCAAAGGACAATGGAGGATCCGCTATAGGCTTTAGCGGATTCGACGGCGGTGCGATGAAGGATATGTGCGATGTTTGCGTCGTTGTGCCTTTTGATTCAACGCCGCAGGTGGAATCATTCCATCTTGTGCTTGAGCACCTTATCACCTTTTGCATCAGGAAAAAGATCGAGGAGGAGTGACCATGGAGATTTTCATTGATTCCGCAAATGTCGAAGAGATAAAGGAGATCCTAAGCTGGGGCATCGCAGACGGCTGCACGACAAACCCGAAGCTCGCCTCTGCCGAGAAGGGAAAGGACTTCGAGACGAACACCAAGGAGATCCTTAAGCTCGTCAAGGGACCGGTCAGCATCGAAGTCACGACAAACGACCTTTCGGAGATGCTTAAGGAAGCGGAGAAATACGCCTCCTGGGGCCAAAATGTGGTCGTGAAACTTCCCATGGGAGTAGCCGGCCTTAAGGCCACTGCGGTCCTTAGCGCAAAGGGGATAAAGACAAATGTCACGGCCTGCATGTCGCCCGCGCAGGCGATCCTTGCGGCAAAGGCTGGTGCGACCTACGCGAGCCTGTTCTATTCCCGAATTGGCGATATGGGCTATGATGCGGCAAAGGTTGTGCGCGATACCGCGGATCTTTTCGCAAGATCACATGTCAAGACGAAGATCATTGTGGGATCGATCCGGCACATGATGCAGATCATCGAGGCAGGCCTGCAGGGGGCCCATGTCCTTACCATCCCTCCCAAGTTCCTCATCCAGATGACGCAGAACCCAAAGACCGATGAGTCCATCGCGGAGTTTCTGGAAGCGTGGAGCGCCTATAAGAAAAAATAGTATCGATGGATTTCGCAAATGGGATTTTTTTGGATTGAGGATGCCAAGGTCTGGGGGAAGCGGCAATAGCTAAAAAATGATGCCGGTTAATTAACTCTATAGACCGAGAAGCCTTCATTGGAAAATACCAGAGGAAGGGGGAGGATACGTGGCTTCTCAACAATAATATACGATGCCTGATACCTCAAGGCAATCTCCTTAAGCTGGTTGGCGCCTAGTTCATTAAAGGATTGCCGGCATCGTACAAGGCATTGCGATTCGACGCAATGGCCGATCATTTTTGTGTTGCAAACCGTCTCGAATCTTTCGAGCAGGACCAGGCCCATTTCCTCATGGAAATTGACCATGGCCATATCATCCCAATCGCTGACAATTGCCCTCTCAGACAATGCCCTGAAGTCAGTAAGGTAAGGTGGTACCAGAAATATGGCATCTCTATTGGTATTGTCTTTGGCCCAAAATTGGACGGCGCGCCAGTCATCAATCCAGAGATGGCCGGGAAAATCTATATGTATCCTCATGTATTTTCCTGGATGGGTTGCCAGGTTCCCCAATGATTCGATGGTTATTGGCCTTACCCAAACGCCAGTAGCCGTGATGCGCGGCTTTGCGACAAGATCCTGAAGAGTGGTCACTGGGGGTGTTTTTTTTAATTCGTATTCGTATCCTTCCATCAGATTCTCATACGCAGAACCTACGGTACGGGAGGACTGGCTGTTCTTGATGAGGATGTGGCCGGCTATGGTGAATAGCACGATAAAGAGGAGAAAAGCCGCTTGGATGGATGCCTTCTGCCAATTTCTCAGGCGTCCCTTTAGCATCTCATAGACCATGGCTCCCAGAGGCAGAGTAAGCAATAGGATCGCCGGTACGGTGCCTATCTTGAAGAAATATGCGTAGGGAATGTGCACATAGAAGCTGCCGGCCGTTGCGAGGATCATCCCCAAGATAAAGGCGAGAAGCAAACACCGGGAAATGAGGGGCCGCTTCCGATGTTCAAGCGCTACGAGAAGTAGAGAAAACAGCAAGGTTGCCTTAAAATTCGATAAAAACAGGGAGATTCCAAGCCCTATGGCGGCTATGCGAAAAAATAAGTCTTTCCGGTAGGCTTGGAAGATGAGGTTCGCGGCATACATCATCGCGAAGATAGTGAAAAATTGGGCGATTCTCCAAAAAGTCAGAGTGATCAGAATCGAGAGGGGAACGACATAATAAAAAAATGTCGCTACTGCGGCCAAGAAGAGCATGCCATATACAAATCGCATAATCTGGGCATGGTACACCTTGTCAGGCGGAAGGCGCAGTGCGAGCAGGAAGACCAAGACGAATGCGCCTGCCCGTATCCATTTGAAGATATCCCAAGAAAAGGGGGCAAGATGGTGCAAAAATCTCAATTCTATGAGCTCCCACCACAATAAGGAGGGGGAAAAACCTATGCCGGGATGAGCGAAGTTCCAGATAAAAATCGGCAAAGCCGTAAGCAGGGTTACCCCGCCATACCTTACTACCTTTAGAAAAGTCTCCAGGATCCCTTTCTTCATGTCGAACAGGAAAGCGATCATCAGAAGAAGGAACACGT
The DNA here is from genome assembly GCA_001805375.1 of Omnitrophica WOR_2 bacterium GWA2_47_8. Classification (GTDB taxonomy): domain Bacteria; phylum Omnitrophota; class Gorgyraeia; order Zapsychrales; family GWA2-47-8; genus GWA2-47-8. Next base: position 7,998 of record MHFY01000027.1, read on the forward strand.
GGGATGAGGATATCATGTGGAAGTTCATGGATATCCCGACCAGAGAAAAAGAAAGGATGTATTGTTTTCGCAGATAAAAATAGAACGCGAACATGAGCAGGGGCAATACAAAGACCCTGGGAAAGAACGACTGGTAGATGGTATCCGCAGCTATCGAGGGCTTGTTGAGCAAGAGCAAGAATACCGCAAGGTAAGCGACGATATCGTTGCGAAAAAGCAGCTTTGCTATCAAGAAGACCGCCAGGAAGAAAAAGAAAAGGCAAACCAGATGCATGATGAAGTAGGTTGATTGTATCCCGAAGATTTTAGAGGGGAAGGCGAGCAGATGGTAGAGATAGGTGTAATAGTATGGCTGCATGGAGGGCATCAGGTCTTTCTGGAAGAGAGAATCATCGATAAAGCCGTGTTGGAAGACCAGAACAACGCTTTGGGCATTTTCGCCATAATAATACCCGTTCAGGCCTATCGAGAAGAGGGTACATAATGCAAGAATGCTGATGAGAAGAGCATTGTTCCAGACCTTGCTTCTTCCTTGCGCCTTCTTTTTCATAGCGTTGAAAAAGGTGGATGGCAATTTATTAATCTTTCTGGCTAAGCGATCGAGGCGTCATCTCACCTGGATTGGCTTGGCCGGATTTTCCGTT
>MHFY01000027.1:8822-10255 GCA_001805375.1 Omnitrophica WOR_2 bacterium GWA2_47_8
TAGACATCGTAGATATGAAAGCTCTCCTATCCGTGTTCAAAAAAGAAAGGATAGGGGCGATCATGCATGTCGCGGCCCGCGCGGGCGTTAGGCCATCCATAGCGGATCCCTTCATCTACACAAAGACAAATGTGCAAGGCACAATAAACCTTCTGGAGCTCGCAAGGAGTTTCCGGGTCGGGAAATTTATCTTCGCTTCCTCCTCCTCAGTCTATGGGCTTGGCAAGGTGCCTTTCAATGAGGATAAGAATGCCTATGATCCCATCTCTCCCTACGCTGCCACGAAAGTAAGCGGAGAGCTTCTCTGCAAGGCCTACCATCACCTTTATGGCATCCCCACGGTGTGCCTAAGGCTCTTTACGGTCTATGGTCCCAGAGGAAGGCCGGATATGGCCCCCTATAAGTTCATGAAGCTCATTCTTGATGGAAACCAAATACCCTTTTATGGAGAAGGAGGGTCAAAAAGAGACTATACCTATGTCGCAGACATCGTGAGTGGGTTTGTCGCGGCCCTTGAAAAAGACCTCAAGTTCGAGATCATTAATCTTGGAAATTCGCATCCTATCAAACTTGGCACACTCCTGAATACCATAGAAAAATATACGGGAAAAAAGGCGAGGATCAGGCATCTGGGGGAACAGCCTGGAGATGTACCCATCACCTATGCGGATATTTCTAAAGCGCGCAAGATTTTGGGGTGGAAACCGCGCACAAGCCTAGAAGAGGGTATCAAAGCGATGGTTGGATGGTATCTCTTAAAATAAAAGGCAGGTAATCTTCCCTCCCAGGGCCCTCCAAAAGGAGATGTCCGATTCTTTCTTGCCCGCATCAAAAGATTTATGAATGGTCATTTATAAGTGAGGGTTATGAGAAGTCCTGAGTTGTCCATTGTTCTACCAGTCTACAATGAGGAGGATAATATCCTTCCGCTTTATCAGAAGCTCACGCATGCCCTTAAAGGGCTCAAAAAGACCTATGAGATCATCGTGGTGGATGATGGATCGTCCGATGGGAGCCTTGAGGAGCTTAAGAAGCTCAGGAAAAAGGACAGGACAATTCGGATCATCGTCTTTAGGAAGAATTTCGGGCAGAGCGCTGCAATCAATGCAGGATTCTCCCATGCCAAAGGAGAGGTTATCATAGTAATGGATGCGGACCTGCAGAACGATCCTGATGATATCAAGAATCTGCTTAAGAAGATGAAAGATAGGTATGATGTCGTCTCCGGCTGGCGCTTTCAGAGGGATGATTCTCTATCAAAGAGAATACCCTCACGCATCTCCAATTGGCTTCACCGCAAGCTGACGGGGCTTGACATCCATGACAGCGGCTGCACGCTCAAGGCGTATTCGAAAGGATCGGTTGAGGGACTTGAATTGTATGGAGAGATGCACCGCTACATCCCTGCGCTCATCGCCGCAAAGGGCTTTCGG
>MHFY01000028.1:0-8060 GCA_001805375.1 Omnitrophica WOR_2 bacterium GWA2_47_8
GCCTCATAGGAGAGCGATTCATCCATAGGCAAGGCATCTGGTTCTTTGCCATAGTCTCGCTTCTCCTTGCGGCAATCGTGTGGTATTCTCTGAAGATCTCCCCTTATCTCGCCTTTTCCGCGGTTGTCGGATCATCGGTATTCTTCATCACCCATGGCTTCAAGCAGTACGCAGAGGAAGGCGAGAAGCAGCTCATGAAATCAGGGATGTCTGATATCTCAAAGATCCTCTATCTTGAGGTGATTGATGCCTCCTTCTCCATTGACGGCGTCTTGGGAGCGTTCGCCTTCACCCTTGCGATCCCGCTCATCATCGCGGGAAACGGCCTTGGCGCCTTCGTGGTTCGGTATTTCACCATAAAGAACATCGAGACCATCAAGAAATACCGCTATCTGAAGAACGGAGCCATGTACTCACTATTCATCCTGGGCCTCATCATGCTCGTGGACGGCTTTAAGATTGTCCACATCCCCGAATGGGTCTCTCCTATCGTTACCATGATTGTGATAGGGTATTTCTTCATTAAGTCTAAGAGGGAGGCGGGCAAGAAAGTACTGAATCAAACACACTGATACTCTCGAAAAAAGAAATATATATATATATATGCAATACAAGAAATGGAAAATGCGCATATTTGCTAAGGGACAAATATCTCTCTTCTTCATTCTTGGAGCCATTATTCTCGTAGGCGTCGGTTTGTTTCTTTTTATTCCCCGCGGCACAGATATCGCAGAATCCAAAGAGCCAGTAGAATCCGCATCCTTCGCAGAGCCGGTCGCATCCTATGTTACTGCCTGCCTTGAAGACAGCCTCGATAAGGCCATTACCGCGCTTGGTATCAGGGGAGGGTATTTTGGCGCTGCCCCTCAGGAAAAGAACCTCTCTTTCATTTCCGTCCCCGTGTACTTTTCAGTGGATAGATCATCCGTTCCAACCCCTGAAACTCTAGAGGAAGAACTATCCAACGCGGTAGGATTCTATCTGGAAGGCTGCATCAATGAGTTCTCTCCCTTACGGGAGATAGGATATTCCATTGAGGCAGGAGAAATGGAGGTCCTATCCATTCTTGCCACCGAATCCACACAGGTCCAGATAACCTATCCGCTTACTATCAAAAGAGAGGATTCAACCCAATCGCTCGATTCTTTTTCGGCACGGACCTCATTTAGTCTCTTATCCAAGTATAGTGTGGTCAAGGCTCTTATCGATAAGCAAAAAGAATATCCTCAGTACGTCATCGCAAGCGATCTTATAGATTCAGCAACCGTGAACGATTTTACTTTTGAGCTAACTCCCTTCGATGACTCCTCAACGCTTCATGCACTCTTTTTCAACACCACGGAACTGAAAAATTCTCCCTTTACCTATGCCTATATGGTGAAATACTCATCCGTTGGATCATCTGAGGTTGAAAGTGAAACCAACATCAATGCGCTCCAAAGTGTTCAGCTGGAAGCTTTTGTGGGATATGAGTTCACCTATCGGGTCGAAACAATGGGGGAGGGGTTGACGTTCTCTGATAATTCTCCTCTTTTTGACATCGATCCAAAGACAGGCACTATTACCTTCACGCCAACCAATGATCAAGGAGGGAATCATGTCATTATCATCAAAAGCACTGATTCGCTAGGAAATGCGGAAACCATTTTGATGGAGCTTGAAGTGAATGGCTTCAACAGAAAGCCTATTATCTCAGACATACCCTCCCTGACTGCCCAAGCAAGCGAGCTATTCGCCTATCAGGTGAATGCCTATGATCCTGATGAGGAGGAAATGTTCTATCTGGACAATAGCAATCTGTTCAATATCCACCCGGTGAAGGGAACAATTGCCTTTACCCCCTCCTCTGATATGGTGGGAGAACAGGACATCATGATCACAGTCGTTGATAGAAGGGGTGAAGCATCAACAAAAGAATTCAGATTGGTGATCACATGAAACCCTACATTAGACGCATGATTATCTTATTCATCTTGGCATCATTCATATTGCCCACGACATTTTCCCAAACTTCCCAGGAAATCGATCGTTCTGAGGCTACTCAAGAGCCCACAAAGAGCCCTGAGCTGGATAACAATAATCCCCAGACCTGGAGCGCAGACAACATGCAGCAGGTGGATTTCACAAAAGTCGAGCCCACAACAGTTGCTAAAGCCGATCCGGAGTTGCTACGGGCTCACGTGACCAAAAGCCAAGCAGAAGGCTATTTCACGAACAAAGTCGGCGCATCTGCCTATAATCCAAAAAACCCCAACGAGCGTATACTGTTCACCAAGGCATATCCTAACTATGGATTCACCAATGATGATGCAACCCTGAAAGGATTGGAAAATGTCCAAATAACAAAAACAGGGGAAACCTCAATCCTCCAAGCAGGGAATGTGAGAATTGATTATCCTCAAGATCAAAATCCTTTGGCACTCTCAGTTGATGAAAAGGGCAAATTAACTGCAGATGATCCAAAATGGGGCAAAATGGGACTTAGAAGCGGCGCATTCTCTCAAACCGAAGAAGGAATAAAGGCCAGTCCCTATTCCAAAAGCGCCTTTGGTATCACTACGCATAACAAAATTGAAATCTCGACCGAATACGCGGATATCAGCTCTTTCAAAAATACCCCTTTATTGCTTTCATCCACGGGCACCTGTCCAAGCCTTACTGATTGCATGCGCCTCGAGAACGTGGATGGAGGAGAGGCACTGGAGATCCGCAGGCACAGGGCAAGCGAGATTACCGTTGATATGAATGAAAAAGGAATCCAGGATATCAGAAGCGTTGTGGTCAAGCCGCAAATCGACGCCCCAAAAGATAACTATTTTACGTATGGATCAGTAGATGTGAAATTCCCTCATATCGAATATCATGTTGACCGCAATGGGGGACTCTACTTCAGGGACCTTGTCCAATATGATGGCGAAGGGAAAGTAGTAATGGAAACTGATATTAACCCAACTACTATTGAAAATTTTGAATTAAGAACTTTGACAACCTTTTGGCAAGCTCCCCCTTTCACGGCCTCATCTTGTGCCACAGAGACTTCGTGCAATACTATAAGGGAATCAGGAGTTTTCACGACAACCACCGAATCCGGAGCTTTTACTAGTCTGCCCACCACTCAAAAACAGGCACCTCTCCCGAATCCGCACGATGGCCCCCTCTTAGGAATGTACGAACCTTCCTCTGCCGATTTGGCATACAGGAAAACAGTCGATATGTTCAAGGGCGTACTTGGAGCATTAGGCGATATCAGATAAGTAGGCGCCTTTTTCCCATCAGTGCCACAACCTTTAAATAACATTTTTCTTCCTTACTGATTCTGCGCATGCTCGCGATATTTCACGGTTTCTTGAAGTTTTTATCATGGGAAAATAGCCTTTTTCATTCCCCACTGGACATCCACTGACGGGAAATTTATAAACTGCCCTCCCGCTGATTTTTACGATAGATGCATGAAATTCAATAATGATCTTGCAGCAATACACGGCTATCTGTGCTTCGCGCCTTCTTGGATCGAAATGCAGGAAATCCCAATGATGAAAAACATGAAGAGCTTACCTTTGAGCATCGCTTTTCTTCTGCCTGATGCGATTCGCGCGGGTCAGTAGCTTTCCCTGCTTGCTTTTCAATTGCTCCTCCAGACGCCCTATCTCTTTGAGGTAATAGCTGGCCAATTCAGGATTGTCCTCCTCTTGGGCTTTCCTTAGCTTGACAAACGTGTGCTCATCGATTTGACGCCTGATGCTCGTTGCCCCCCTTTCATATTTTTTCTTGCTCATGCGGCCTTCACCTCTTCAATCAACCGCCCTGCAAGCGTAAGCAGCTTCCTTATCTCTCTTTCCCTGATGAGCCGACTTGCCCCAACTTTTCTTCCTTCCCGTTCATTGGCGTAGATGGCATAGGCTTCATTCACCTGCACCTTGCTTAGGCCTCCTTTTTCCAGGATGGAATACAGCTCGTTTTTGGAGTAAGGTTGACGCTGCAAGAGGCATTGGATAATCACCATGCTCCTTATGCGAAGGATCAGCGAATACACAAGACTGCCGGTTTCAAATGAGAGCGCTGCCCCTTGCCGGTTGATGGCAAGAATCTTCGCGGTTTCATCCAAGAATTTAATTATGGCGGTTTTTTTAAGAGGCATCTCCTTGTAGCGCTCAAGATATGCGCCGTGCAGCAGCCCTTTTGCCTCCCTGATGATGGGGAGTATGAGGATAGGCCTTTTCTCAATTGCCGCTTCAAGCTCCTCTTTTGTCAGGATGAGGATGGAATAGTTCTGTTTTTTGGGCAGCGGGAATTTTTCTGATGCCAGGATGAGCGCATCGACGTCAGAGGATGCCGTCTGCTCATTTCGGGCATAGGACCCATAGAGATACACGCCCTCAACCTTCTCGATATGGGGCAACAGCATCTGAAAAAGCTCTTCCTTCACGTCCTGGATTGTTTTGGGCTCCACAAGGAACCGCATGCGTTTTCCCACATACTCTTTTGGCAGGATCACATGCCCGCTGTTGCCAAAAGGCTGCACCATTTTTGCTTCCATGTGTATATACATATATACTTAATATATAAATGTTTCTGACTTTTAGGCAAGTCAAGTGTCGATTGCTGCAGTTGCCAAAACAAGAATAGGATAATCTATTTTCCCGATTACTTTGGCTTAGCCAACATCTACAAACCTTTAAAAATAGCCTCCTCTAACTTGGTGTTCTGCGCATGCTCGCGATATTGTCCATTTTTCCTTACGTTTTATGATAGAAAATTAGCCATACTCTCATTCTCCACTGGACATCCACCGACGCCAGATATATAAACCCTCCAAAAGAAAATATTTCTAAGAGGCGTACGGGTGATATTCAACAACAACTTAGCGGCAATCCATGGCTATCTCTGCTCCGATGGCTATGTTATCAGGAATCCGATCACTCAAAAGAAAAAATATTACCACATCGGCCTGAGAAACACCAATGATGTCCTGCTCAGGGACTTTCAGGTGAAATTTGAGAAGGAATTTGGCATTCTTCCTATCATCACCGATGAAGGAAGATGCAAGATTCAGAATAAAGGGATTTACAAAATCCTGACAAAGGAATATTCCTATTATTCCTACGAATGGAAACTGCCCAAGTTAAGCAATAAACATCTCAGGTACTGGCTCCGCGCCTTCTTTGACTGCGAGGGATGGGTGGAAAATCAGCCTGCAAAGAGCAGATTGGTTGGGGCAGAGAGCTGCAATGAGTCGGGCATCAGGTGCATTCAGGAGGCGCTTAAGAAATTAGGGATTTCCTCGACTCTATCCAAAAGAACAGGAAGGACCATGTGGCGGCTTGTGATCTGCGGCCGGGAGAACATGAGGCGCTTTCAGAAGTATATCGGCTTCCTTCACCCGGAAAAAGCGGATAAGCTTGAAGAAGCCATCAATTCTTACAAAGACTTTACTTGGAGCATCCCCCTTGATAAGCCCTCTCTGCTCCAATTCCTTCAGGAAAAGGGCAGATTCAGGCTTTCAAGGAAAGAATGGAGGCTACTCTCCATCAAAAGGGAAAACCTCGAAATCCTCAACAAAGATTTAAATATGCACGGAATTGCTTCTAGGGTGTACGGGCCATGGAAAAATAGCCATGGTTCGCTCTATTATTGTCTCATCATCAAACAGGAGGGCATGAATGGATAGGAATTTAGAGAAGCCAAAAGACATAACGCAGGTAAGTGACTACATCTGGGAGATCCCCCCTAGCTACAAGAAAGGGATGAACGTGCCTGCGAGGATTTATGCAAGCAAGAAGCTTCTGCACGAGATGGATGCAGGGGTCTTTGAGCAAGTGACGAATGTGGCCTGTTTGCCGGGCATACAGAAGTACTCCTTCTGCATGCCGGATGGGCATTGGGGATACGGCTTTCCTATCGGAGGAGTCGCGGCATTCGATGCTGAAGAAGGCATCATCTCCCCAGGAGGCATCGGCTTTGACATCAACTGCTTGCATCCGCAGACAAAAATCCTCACAGAATTCGGATATCATCGGCAAATCAGGGATTTTGAACACTCCCAATCTGATGAGAGACTTGCTTTGATGAACACGCATACCTCTAAGAAAGAAACATCAAAGATAGCCCTTTTCCTTAAAAAAAAAGCAGACAACAAAATACTGAAGATAAAAACCTCTCTAGGAAATGAGATTATCGTTTCTGAAGACCATCCGCTTCTTACTCCGGATGGCTTCATTCGGGCTGGAGCGCTATCCAATAAGGACAGCCTGGTGGTTTGCCCCTTCGAGGGAGTTCCCTATGAGGAGCCAGCAGATAGCACTCTAATTGATGAAGAGGGAGTCATTGCCCTAGTTGGTAAACGAGGTAAGTTGATTAAAGAATTGAAAGAAAAAGGTCTGCTGCCCTTACGCTCGAATTCCCCAAAATTGCCCATTTTGGCCAAACTCGTTGGATTCTTGACTGGAGATGGATGGATAGGGCACTACTATTCCAAGAAGAGGGAGATGGATGTTTGGTCAACACGTGCTATTGGGGATTTGGAAGATCTTAAGGAAATTCAAAAAGATTTCTTGGAGTTGGGGTACAGTGCCAAACACATCTCGACCAATGAGTGCAATAGCACGCTCTCGAGCACAGATGGCACTGCAAGGATGATCAAGGGAAGGTCCTCCCAATTGCATCTCAATTCGCAGTCATTGTCCGTCCTTATGCACCTTCTTGGCGTTCCAAAAGGGAACAAATCAAGGCAAGAGACCAAGATGCCTACCTGGGTTCATAAGTCTCCTTTGTGGATTAAACGGCTTTATATCGCAGGTCTTTTTGGCGCAGAGCTCTCAAAGCCCCTTCAAAGAAAAGACGAGCCGTATACGTTTGTAGAGCCCAGTTTTAGCCAAAACAAAATCAACTCGCTTGAAAGGAGCAACCTGAACTTTCTACTTGAAGTCTCCAATCTCCTCTTGGAATTTGGGATTAACACCAACAAAATCTATCGGCAAGAGGGAGTATTGAATTCCTATGGGGAAAAAACCCACAAACTTTCTCTAAAAATCTCATCCAAAATGGATAATCTGATCACATTATGGGGGAAAATTGGATTTGAATATTGCTCATCACGCAAAAAACTCTCCATGGGTGCCCTTGCATATCTGGCATATCGCCGCATCGCCTCAGAAAAACTAAAGGAGTTTATATTGCTCTCAAAAACGGAGATTAGGCAAGGAATATCTCCAAGAGAAATCTATCAAAAAGCAGGCACTTTGGGACACAGCCTTGCCATGGTTAAAGGGCAGTTGTACAGAGAAACCCAATCCATAAGAGCAAATGTAACTACTCTTACATTTGAAGATTATGTTTCGCGTTATCAGCTTGAAAATTCGGAGTTTGTCACTAGCTCAATTGAGGAGATCGCTGAATTGGACTATAAAGGGGATGTATATGATTTCACCATGAAAAGCGAACACCACAATTTCATAGCTAATTCCATTGTCTCTCATAACTGCGGAATGCGCCTAGTGACGACCAATCTCACCTACAAGGAAGTCCAGCCTAGATTAAAAGAGCTCATCGACACCCTCTTCAAGTCGGTTCCCGCAGGCGTTGGGTGCAAGGGATTCGTGAAGGTGCAAAAGAAAGATTTCATCGATATCATAGAGACAGGATCCAAATGGTGCGTGGAGAACGGCTATGGCTGGAAAGACGATGTGGAGCGAACAGAAGGCTATGGAGTCATAGATTGGGCGGACCACACCAAGGTGAGCGACAAGGCAATGAGCAGAGGCATTGACCAGCTTGGGACGCTAGGATCGGGCAATCACTATCTGGAAGCGCAGGTCGCGCACGCAAAAGACATCTTCGATCCAATCACGGCAAAGGCCTTTGGCATCCATACTCCTGATCAGGTCGTCGTCATGGTCCACTGCGGATCAAGGGGATTTGGCCATCAGATAGGGACTGATTATCTAAGGATCTTCGAAGGGGTCATGCAAAAATATAACATAGAGGTGCGAGACAGAGAGCTAACTTGCGCGCCTTTCCAGAGCAAGGAGGGCCAGGACTACTACAAGGCCATGGCATGCGCC
>MHFY01000028.1:8211-8463 GCA_001805375.1 Omnitrophica WOR_2 bacterium GWA2_47_8
ATGGCAAGAGAAAGAAGGTTGTGGTGCATCGCAAGGGATCCACCAGGGCATTTCCTCCAAACCATCCTGAATTATGCAAGCTCTACAGGAAGGCTGGTCAGCCGATCATCATTGGCGGCTCAATGGAGACAGGCTCTCATCTTTTGGTGGGCACCGAAGGCGCGATGAAGGAGACCTTTGGATCTACCGCGCACGGCTCTGGAAGGACGATGTCAAGAACTGCAGCAAAGAAGCTCGTGCATGGTGAAACCC